>CAYNZC010000018.1:0-17357 GCA_964401575.1 uncultured Verrucomicrobiota bacterium | reverse complement strand
GGTGCAACCCTGGTCCGGGAAGTGATTGGCGCTGCTGGCCCGGATGCCCATGCCCACCATTGTTCTCGTAAGCTCTGCATGGCCGCTAAGGCAGCGGGATGTTTTTTATACTAAACGGCACCTTTTCCACGGCTTTGGGATCTGCCAAGTACACCAGCAACGAAAGCTTTTCGGGCAGCAGAGTGTTAGAGTTGAAGCGCGTTATCCTGCCGACTGAGTATGCATTGCGCATCGGAAGCAAACGCCCGTCAGAGTCGCGAAAAGCGAAGCCGGCGACCATCTGTTGAGGATCATTCAGCATCAGGACGACGTATTTGCAAGCAAGGCCATTCGGGTCACCGGGTATTTCCGGGAACAACTGGTGAGGCGAATGCTGCGAGGCCGGCGGCTCTTGACGGCTTTGCCCGGGGGCGTTTCGGGATGCCGTCTCCATTGCTTCGTATGTTTCCTTGTTCAGGCAGGTCAATGTGACTCCATATTGCTTGAGGCGCGTTTCATCGAGCGGCTTTCCCGGGTGAAGCCTGAAGTTCTCGATGCAGACCGCCCCTCCATTTTCGAATGTTGGTGAAAGAAGTTCCAACTCGCCTTCCAAGTCTGCAATGCGTTTGGCGCCCGGGGAAGCCGCTGACACCTGCAAACTTGCGCAGCGCGTTCTGAGGGGTCGGGGGTCCCACCATCCCCTTACCGCAGAAATACTCCAGTCCCCGGTGCTGGACCAACCGGCCGACGGGTTCTCGCCTTCGGGCAGTGTCAAATCAGTTCCCATGTTGTCCACCGCTCGAAGCACCTTTACTTTGAAAATAGCTACTTTGGTGACAAGCGCTTCGCCGGTAAAATCGATCCAGATTCTGCACCGGCCTTGCGCGCCGGCAGTCTGTGAAATGCCGGAAACTCGTGTCGTTACCACAGCCGGAATGCCGGCGGCTTTGGTCGTGCTCGTTTGGCCCAGCAGGATGGATGCGCACAGTGCCGATACGAGCAAGCTCCCTATGCACAGAGCGGCATTTGTTGCTGCTTTCTGGCGCAGCCGGTTATCCGCCAGTTTATCCGCCGTGTCTGCGACCAGCGGGTGTGAGTGTGGTGAATGGTTCAGGGGCGTGGTGGACACTTTGCGATTGAACCGGGCTGGGTCCACCCGGGGCGCAGGATTAGAGTTTAAATTATTCGTCCGTTCCTGCGGTGCGTGGTGCCTTATGGGCCAGCCGATGTCGTTCAGGGCGGGCATCACAGGGAAGTTGCATAGGTCGCGGCTGTGAGGCAAACAAAAATCTTTGGTTGATCAAACGCCCCGTGGACAGGTTGCAGTGGACAGGTTCGACAACTTCGAGCATGATAAGAATCGGCTCGCCAGCCATTGTTTTGACTAATGACGCGTTCGGACATGAAATCCGGGAAGCCGCGCAACGCAGCGTGGGTATTAGGGTTTTTGCTTGTGCTTTTGATTGCCGGCTTTGCGGCGGTTGTGATTGCGTTTGGCCGTTCTGAAGATGGGCGGCAGACCGCCTCTTTGAGCAAGCCACTGTCGGGAGATCCCGCATACGCCGGGTCGGCAAGCTGCCGCGAGTGCCATCCAAAATTCCACGAGTTGTGGTCCACATCGTTTCACGGGCTTGCCCTGCAGCCTTACACCCCGGAGCTGGCGAAGAAGCTCACCCCGCAGACTCATCCGATTGTTGCGGGCAAGTACACCTTCCAGGCGGACATCAAGCGGGGGGTGGTGGTTGAGCGGGGTCCGGGCGGGACAGCGGAGTACAAGATGGTGCAGGCGACCGGGGGGAAGAACGTGTTTTACTTTTTGACGCAGATGGAGCGGGGCTGGCTGCAGACTCTGCCGACGGCATATGACGTTCGCCGGCAGGAGTGGTTTGATACGACGGCCAGCGCCGTCCGGCATTTTGGGGGAGGGGAAACGGACCAGGCCTTGTATTGGAAAGACCGACCGCTCACGTTCAACACATCGTGCCACGGGTGCCATGTGAGCCAGCTTGAGAAGAACTACGATCTTGCGAGTGACAGTTACCGGACGACGTGGGCGGAGGCGGGGATCAATTGCGAGACCTGCCACGGTCCCGGGGAAGAGCACGTGAAACTCTTTCAGAACTGGCCGACCAACAAGCCGCCGCCGACGGACATAAAGCTGATCGTGACGCGGAAGCTTTCGACCGAACAGCGAAACGACATGTGCGCGCCGTGTCACGCCAAGATGTCGCCTATTACGGCGTCATTCAGCCCTGGAGACCGGTATTTTGACCACTTCGATCTCGTGACCCTCGAGAATGCGGATTTTTACCCGGATGGACGGGATCTCGGGGAGAACTACACGTTTACCCTGTGGCGGATGAATCCATGCGCTGAATCCGGCAAGCTGGATTGTGTTCACTGTCACACATCGAGCGGGCGGTACCGGTTTCATGAGCCGGCGAAGGCGAACGACGCATGCATGCCTTGCCACAAAGACAAGGTGGAGAACGCGCCCGCACACACGCACCATCCCGAGGGCACCGTGGGCAACCACTGTGTTTCGTGTCACATGCCCATGACCGAGTTTGCGCGGATGCGCCGCAGCGATCATTCGGTGCGTCCGCCCGCGCCATCGGCCACCATCCGGTTCGGCTCGCCCAACGCGTGCAATATCTGTCACACGAACGAGACGCCGCAATGGGCGGACAAGCACGTGCGCGAGTGGCGCCAGCGCGATTACCAGAAGCCGATCATCGAGGTTGGCGAGTTGATCGATGCGGCGCGGAAGGGGCGATGGTCAAGGCTGCCGGAGATCCTTGCCTACGTGGAGGCTCGCGATCGAGGCGAAGTGCCCGCCGCCTCGCTGGTGCGCCTGCTGGCGAATTGTCCCGAGGAATCAAAGTGGGCGGTGGTGCGGCGCGTGACGCTGCGAGATCCGTCTCCACTGGTGCGGGCCGCAGCGGCGGATCTACTTGGGGCGCGGTTGGATGCGGCGGCCATCGAGACCCTGGCGGCGGCGGCGGCTGATGATTTCCGGCTGGTGCGTGTTCGCGCGGCGTCCGCGCTGGCATCTGCCTCCGAGGATCAAATTCCGGCAAAGGCGAGGGAACAGGTCCGAGCCGCCACGGCGGAATATATCTCGTCAATGCAAGCCGTCCCTGACGATATGGCGGCCCATTATAACTTCGGCAACTATCACATGAGCCGCGGTGACATGGAGAAGGCATTGGCGGAGTTTCAAATTGCGATGCGACTTCAGCCCGAGGCCCTGCCGCCCTACGCAAATGCGGCGCTGGTTTATAATGCGCTGGGCCAAAACGACAAAGCCGAAGCGAGTCTCCGGAAGGCCCTGAGCCTGGAGCCGACAAACGCCTCTGTGAACCTGAACCTGGGCATGTTGCTGGCCGAGATGCAGAAGCTGCCGGAGGCGGAAAAGGCATTGCGCGCGGCATACAAATCCGACACGAATATGGCCCAGGCAGCCTACAACCTGGGGCTGCTGGTTTCATCTGAGCGCCCGAAAGAGGCGCTGGAGTGGGCGGCGCGCGCCGCGGCGTTGCGTCCCGGCGAGGCCAGGTATGCCTATGCGCTGGCATTATTCCAGCATCGGCAGGGCAAGAGCGCAGAGGCAACCGCCACACTCGAGAAGCTGATGACCGGGCCTTGCGACCACCTGGAATCCTACGTGCTGCTTGGACAGCTTTACGAGCGCGCGGGGGAAGCATCTAAAGCGGCGTCGGTATATCGCAAAGCGGCTGGAAACGGACAGATTCCCGAGGAGGCGCGCGCCGCACTCAGGCAGCGCGCGGAGATCGTCGAGAAAAAGCAATGACGTTGGCGCCGGGCGGAGTTTGTCAGCTTGCGGAACCGTTTTTGCCGGCAGGGCGTGTGGATGACGCGCAAGCGTGGAATGGTTGGTGACTGAGAGCCTTTGCAGAACGGTGCGTCGTGTCGGGGTGCGAACGGGGATAGGGCGATTCCCTTGCTGTCTATGAATATGAGCTGTTTGCCTGGAGGCTTTGGTTCTTTAATGCCGGGTAAAATTCTGTTACCTTGATGCTGCTGATGAAACTTTCGTGTGCGCATTTCTCGATTGTGATGTGTTTTGTGGCGACGGCGGGCGGCGCGCAAACGGTGCCGGACCAGATTGACGCGATTCTTTCCCGATCAACGGTATCTGCCAACTCGTGGAGCATCCTTGTTGAGACGCTGGATGGTTCCACCACGTTTTATGCGCGGAATCCGGATACGGGCCTTGCGCCGGCTTCGAACACGAAACTTTTCACGACGGCGGCGGCGTTTGGGCTGCTGGGAACGAATTACGCATTTCAGACGAGGGTGTATGCCAATGGCGTGATCGCAAACGGGGAGCTTGCGGGCGACCTGAATCTCGTTTCAGAGCACGACATTACCTGGAACACATCGGTTTTTTCGGGGAACGCCCGGGCGGCTTTGGACCGGATCGCCGCGCAACTGAAGGCGAAGGGTTTGTCGAGCGTTACCGGGTCTGTTCAATGTTACGGGCTATGCGCCTACAACCTGGGTTCTACCGATTACCTCACCGGCAAGAGCACCGCCGGTCGAAATGCCGACGCTGCCGTGGCATTCAACGCGGCGCTGAACGCGCAGGGCATCAGCACCACCGGAACCACTGCGGGGCAAACCGGATTTAACCCTCCCGGAACGCTGTTTCACACCCATCTCTCCACGGAAATGACGTATGGCGGCCAACCGCTGCGATTGGGCGTGGCGTGCATACCGTTGAACAGAGTGAGCCACAATGTGATGGCGGACGGCCTGTGCCGTCACCTGGGATGGAAACTGGCCAACGCGGACAGCTATAGCGGCGGGGCGGGTCAAATCATTCGGTGGCTGCGCAACTCGGCGGGCCTGAGCACCAATGGAATCGTCATGAATGATGGCTCCGGGCTTTCCAGCAACAATCGTTTCACTGCGAGGCACTGCGTGATGCTGACGCGCTATATGCTCCCGGCGTTTCCGTCGTGGGAAGGCACCCTGCCTATTGGTTGTGTGAGTGGAACCATCAGCAGCCGGTTTTGCGGAACGGATGCCTCGGGGCTTGTGAAAGCCAAGACGGGCTCGTTGAGTGTTTCCATTGCCTTGAGCGGGCTGGTGGATAACAAGCATGACGGCCGCCGGATCCTGTTCTCTTTTCTGTCGAACAAGAGTTCGATTAACCAGAGCGAGACGCGGCAGGCGATGGACGATTCGGTCGTGGTGCTCGCGGGCCGGGCGATGCCGATCTCGCCCCGGCTGCAATTTGTCAGGAGCGGTCCGGGCGGCGTCACCGTTGCGTGGTCGGATGAGGAGTTTATTCGGACGGGCTACCGTGTATATACGAGCCCTGATGGGGTTACCTTTGGCGCGCCGATCGCGGTTTCCGCCAATACGCATTCACTGGGATTGGCGGGGATTGCTGATGGCGAGAGCCGATTCGTGAAAGTCTCGGTGGTGAGTGCAGGGGGCGAGAGCAAGCCTTCCCGGATCTATGCGGCCAGGCCTTTTGAGTCCGGTACGCAGGTGCTGGTTGTGGATGGCAACGATCGGTGGCAGTTTCAACGAACGGAGAATCCCGGGACGACCAACCACGCATTTGCGGCGGTCGCGGCGCGAAGCCTTGGCGGGATTGGTTTTGACACCGCGCATCACACCGCGGTGATGGATGGCTCTGTGGGGCTGACGAATTACCCGGCGGTGATTTGGTTGCTGGGTGAGGAATCGACGGCGGATCGGACCTTCGACACGCAGGAGCAGGCCCTCGTGACGGAATACCTTGCGCGCGGCGGCAACCTGTTTGTTTCGGGTTCCGAGATTGCGTGGGATCTGGACCGTGATTCCGGTCCGGGGACGGCTGATCGCGAGTTTATACGGACGCAATTGAAAGCGTCCCTGGGCGGGAATGCGAACGACGATGCCGGCACCTATGCTTTTGGTGCGGCAGCCGGGGCGGCTTTCAGCGGAAACGCGGCCAGCGGTTTCGACAACGGGACGCGGGGGACCTACAATGTGGATTATCCGGACATCCTCGTGCCGCAAAACGGCAGCACTCCGGCGTTGACTTATATTGGCGGGTTGGGCGGCACTGCCGCCGTGCAACACGCCGGATCCGGCAATGGGGGGCGGGTGGTCTTCTGGGGATTTCCGTTCGAGACTATTACCAACGCGCCCGCTCGCGACGCTTACATGAGTGATGTGCTGCGGTTTTTCGACATCCTGGAGCGGCCAATGCTGTTTGCACCGGCGGTCATGCCTGGCGGCCAGACGGTGAATATCTCGTGGTCGAGCTATTCCGGGCTCAATTACCGCCTGGAGTATAAAGAGGACCTTTCAGACTCGTCCTGGACCGCACTGGGCACCGCAGTGACTGCGACCAATACTATTTGCTCGAAGCTGGATGCCCTCACTGCGGGCAGGCGTTTCTACCGGGTAGCGTTGGTGCATTGACGCCCGATTCCCGAGCGACCGGCGAAAAGCCCGGCAGTTGATCAGAATTCGAACGTCACATCGCTGAGCCGGGAGGCAATTTCGGCGAGGATGCGCTGTTCCTGCTGTTCCCCGCGCGCCGCGAAGGTGACGCTAAAGCGCAGGGATGGGAGCACATCATCCCAGGGCACGGTGGAAATGAGTTTCTCGGTGATCAGCCATTGAGAGACTTCCTCGGCGTTTGCGAAGGGAATGCGCTCGCCGGACTTGCGGACGGCGGCCACCGGGGCATCGACGTAGAGGAAGAAAGAGCCTTTGGGTTTGTTGGCGCGGAAGCCGCGCTGCCGCAGGACTTCGACAAGGCCGCTCATGCGCCGGGAGTATTTTGCGGCGATCTGGACGGTGATTTCCGGGTGGTTAAAGCCGTAAGCTGCGGCGTGCTGCACCGCGAGGAACTGGCCGGAGTCCGTGTTATCCTTGACGTCGCCGTAAGCTTTCACGAGCAGCTCGTTTCCGGCGACGAAGCCGATGCGCCAGCCGGTCATATTGAACGTCTTGCTGGCGGAATGCAGCTCGATGCCGACGTCTTTAGCTCCGGGCGTGGCCAGGAAACTCAGTGGCTTGCCCTCAAAGACCAGCGCTGCATAGGCCGCGTCATGAACGACCACGATTCTGTTTTTTTTGGCGAAGGCGACGACCTCCGCAAAAAAATCGGGCGTGGCGCTGGCCCCGGTGGGGTTGTTTGGATAATTGAGCACCAGGACCTTTGCGCATTGCAACACCTCCGCGGGGATCGAATGCAGGTCCGGCAGGAACGCGTTTTGTGCCGAGAGCGGCAGATTATGGACCTTGCCTCCGTAATACCTGGCGTGCGTGCCGAAAACGGGGTAGCCCGGGGTGGTCATCAACACGTAATCGCCCGGGTTGATCAGGGCGGCCGGGAGAATGGACAGAGCGGCCTTGCTGCCGATCGAATGCATGACTTCCGTGTTGGGGTTGATGTCCCGGACACCGCAGACCATATCGAGGTAGCGCGCGGCGGCGGTCTTGAGAACGGCGTCGCCGTTGTCTGCGTAGCCCCTGTTTTCGGGCTTGCGCGCCTCGGTGCAGAGAGATTCCACCACCTCCGGAAACGCCATTTCGTCCGGCTCGCCGACACCGAGGTCGATGATCTCCGCGCCCGGATGCGCCTGCATGGCCGCCCGCTTCGCGCGCTTGATCTTCTCGAATTTGTAGATGGCGGTGGACTTGCCGTAGTTGCGCCCGCCGATCCGTTCGGCAAAAAGCTCTTGTATGTAGGATTCAGACATAATTCAGGCCGGCTCACTTTTGGAATAACCCCCAGCCGGGCATCGGAAATTATGAAAACCGGGCCATGATCGCAAGGCTGAGCGACGCCGAAGCGCGCCAGGGGGTTGTGCCTTCTGCATGGCCGGGCAGGGGGCGGGCAGAATATGGGCGTCGTGTGGGGGCAGGGGTCAGGAAACCGTTTTTTTCTTTTCCGAGATCAGGAAAGACAAACCTGCAGCGACCAGGAGAAGCACACCTGAGGTGACGAATGCGGCTGTGTAATTTCCATTGAGGTCACGAATCCTGGCGCCGAGAATCGGCCCGAACACACCGGCCACCCCGAAGGCCGTGAAAAGGATTCCGTAATTCACGCCCAGATTCTTCAGGCCGTAGGAATCTGCCGTTGAAGAGGGCATTAGCGTGAAGATGGCTCCATAACAGATTCCTGTGAAGGCGGCTCCGAACATCACCATCTCCGCAGTGCGGTATGTGGAGAACAGGAACATATTCACCGCTTGCAGCGTGAAAGCCAGGGCCATGGTGTTGCGACGGCCTATGCGGTCGGAGACATAACCGCTGAGAATGCGACCGATCGTGTTGAAAACTGCGAGCATGGCGATGGGCATGAAGCCCCACTTCATCCCGGCCTGTTCTTTGGCAATGATCGCCACGTGCATGATGATCATGAGGCCGGCGGAGGCGGACATGACGAACATGACCCAAAGAAGGTAAAAGCGGGGTGTGCGCAGCATATCCTGCCAGTCGGCATCCAAGCCGGCATGGGCGGTTGGGGTGGCGGGGCCCGCGGCGGCGAGGCCTGAAGGAGAGTAGCCTGGCGGGGGATTTCTGAGGACCTGGCTGAGCAAGGCGAGCAGGATGACCGACCCGATGCCGAGGTACAGCATTGTTTGCGGGATGGTATGGCGAGTGAGCAGGAACTCGGTGAGGGGTCCGACATAGACGGCGGCGATGCCGACCCCGCTCACCACCAGGCCAGTGACGAGCCCCTTTCGTGCGGGGTGAAACCACTTGATGACAGGAGGGGTGGTGGCGGAATAGCCGAGGCCAATGCCGATGCCGCCCACCACGCCGAAGGCGATGGTCATGCCCAGGGGGGAGTTCACAAACGCGCATGCGATCATGCCCAGTCCCAGGCAGCAGGAAGAGAGAGCGACCAGGCGGGGGCCGATTCTGTCCTGCAACCGTCCGGCAAAGATCATGGTGATTGCGAACGTTGCGGTTGCGAAAGTGAACGGGAGGGAAGCCTGAGTTTTCGTCCAGTCCCACTGGCCGACGAGCGCCTTGGCGATGACACCCCAGGCGTAGAGAGAGCCGAGGACCAGATTAAGGCCAAGGGCGGCCAGCAGCACGGTCCAGGCCCGCAGGTCCTGAGAGTGTTTTTGTTGCATAGAGTCCATGGCCTGAGCAGGTTCTGAAAGCGTGGTGAACTTCACAAGAATATTGTTTTGCGATGCGTTTTACGGTATATTGGGGCAGTGAACCGGCTGACAAAGCGGGAACAAGTGGTGCTTTTGGCGGCAATCAGTGCGCTGTTGCTTTGGTGCGGAATGCAAGCGTTTCGCACGACACACCCCCGTGTGGCCGCCGCCGAGCCGGTCGAAATACAAGATGCAAGACATTAGCTTTGAAGAGGCTCTGGACCGAATTGTGGGCCGGGATCCCCGCTACTCGCGGGACGCCTACTTTTTCGTCAGGGAAGCGCTGGATTACACCCAGAAGCAGATAGCAAAGGACCGGCGCGGGCGCACGCGGCACGTGACCGGCGGCGAGTTGCTGGGGGGCATTCGGGACTACGCATTGAGCCAGTATGGGCCGATGACGATGACCGTGCTCGAGGAGTGGGGAGTGCGGCATTGCGGGGATTTCGGGGAGTTGGTGTTCAACATGGTTGAGGGAGAACTCCTGGCCAAGACGGAGCGGGATTCCCGTGCGGACTTTCAGAATGGATATGACTTTTACGAGGCGTTTCGCGCGCCGTACCTGCCCCCGAGCAAGAGCAGGGCGACGAAACCCCGGGTTACTGCCCCTTCCGGCAACTGACGCCGCCGCGTGAATTCGAAACTGAGTTCTTCGAGGCGAGCTGAGATTCCGCCCATACCCCCCGGCACATCGCTGACCACGCTGGAGAATGGCCTGGTGATCATTGTCCGTGAAGACCACAGCGCGCCGGTGGTTTCCGCGCAGGCGTGGTGTATGAGCGGCAGCGTTCACGAGGGCAAATGGATGGGCGCGGGCCTGTCTCATGTGCTGGAGCACATGCTCTTCAAGGGGACATCGAGCCGGCCCGGGAGCCGGATTGACCAGGAGGTGCAGGAGGCGGGTGGCTACATGAATGCCTACACTTCCTTTGACCGCACCGTTTATCACATAGACGTGCCCAGCACCGGCGCCCGGACTGCGATTGATATCCTGTGCGACATCATGCAGAACGCGTCCCTGCCGGCGGAGGAGTTGGAAAAGGAGAAGCAGGTCATCGTCCGGGAGATGGACATGAACGTGGATGATCCGCAGCGCCGCGCCAGCCGCAGGTTATTTGAGACGGTCTATACCCGAAGCCCCTTCCGGTACACCGTTATTGGCTATCCTGACGTATTTCACACCGTTTCTGCGGATGACATCCTTGCGTATTATCGCGAGAAGTACGTTCCGAACAATGTGTTCTATGTTGTGGCCGGGGACGTTCAGAAAGGGGAGGTCGTCGAGCAGATCCGGCGGGCCTATGCAAATTCCAGGAGCAAGCCGCTGGCTCCGCTGGTGATTCCGGAAGAACCGATCCAAACCGGCCCGCGCGAAGAGATTGAAGAAGCTCCGATCGAGCTTGGCTACGCTCACCTGGCCTGGCATGTGCCGGACGTGCGGGATCCCGATGCGCCGGCGCTGGAGATCCTGGCCGCGCTTCTCGGGAACGGACGCAGCTCGCGGCTCTATCGCAGAGTGCGGGAGGAGAAAGGTCTTGTGCACTCGATCAGCGCGTGGACCTACAGTCCTGGCGGGCAGGGATTGATGGGCATCAGCGCGACGATTGATCCTGGCAAGTTTGGGCCGGCGCGCGATGCCATCCTGGCCGAGGTGGAACATCTCCGGGGCGAACCTGTTTCTGCCGGAGAATTGGCCAAGACCGTGAAGCAGTTCCTTTCAGCCACGCTGGCTTCGCGAAAGACGATGCAGGGCCAGGCGCAGGACCTTGGGGGATGTTGGATTTCGACGGGGGACTTGAACTTTTCCGAGAGATTTCTTGAAGCGGCCAGGGGGACGACTCCGGAAGCCGTGTTGAGGGCGGCGCAGAAGTATTTGGACCCTGCGAGGCGCACTCTTTATTGCCTTTTGCCATCGGGGACGTCCCCGAAACAGTTTTCTGAGGTCGCGCGGGCAACCGACTCGCGGATTGAGAAAGTGGAACTGCCGAACGGCCTGCGATTGCTGTTGAAAGAGGACCATCGCCTTCCGTTTGTGGATATGCGCGCGGTTTTTTGCGGTGGCGTGCTGCACGAGGCCGCGGAAAAAAACGGCATCACGCAGCTTTCGGGAAGGATGCTGCTCAAGGGCACAGAAAGGCGCTCGGCGGAGGAAATTGCGAGCACGATCGAGGAAGTTGGCGGAAGCATCGAGAGCTACGGGGGAAACAACTCGTTTGGGGTCAACATCGAGGTGCTCGGAACAGATTCTGCGACGGCAATGGATGTGCTGAGCGACGTGCTTCTGCACCCCACCTTCCCGTCCGAGGCGCTTGAGCGCGAGCGCGAAGTGCAGTTGGCGGGCATTCGCGCGCAAAGGGATCACCTGCTGCAAAGCGCGTTCAAGGCGATGAGGCAGGCGCTTTTTGACGGACGGGGCTACGGGATGGATACGTCCGGCACGGAAAGCGCGGTTGCCTTGCTCACGCGAGATGACCTTGTGAACCTGCACACGCGACTGGCTGTGCCGAACAACTGTGTGCTTTCCATTTTTGGAGACATTGACCGTCGTGCGTTGATGGAGGCGGTGTCGGGGGCATTTGGACAGTGGCAGCCCGGGACGCGGGCGGTTTGTCCGAGACATGTGCCCGTGCGGTCTGTCCGGCGTGTGAGTGAAGAGAGAGACAAGAAACAGGCGGTGATCGTGTTGGGGTATCCCGGTCTCACCCTTGATGATCCGCGGCGGTATGCGCTGGATTTGCTGCAGGAAGCGTGCAGCGACCTGGGGTCGCGTTTGTTTCTACGGATTCGGGAAGAGCTGGGGCTGGCGTATTTTGTGGGTGCGCAGAACTTCCTGGGCATTTGCCCGGGCTACTTCGCATTTTATGCGGGGACCCTGCCCGAGAAGGCCTCGCTGGTGGAGGAGGAACTCAAGAAAGAAGCCGGGTTGCTGCGGTCTGACGGGCTAACGCGAGAAGAGCTCGACCGTGCCAAGGCCAAGGTTATTGGACAGCGAAAGATCGCCCGGCAGGATCTCGGGCACCGGGCCATGACGGCTGCGTTGGATGAGCTGTATGGGCTGGGTTATGACGCCTCGGACAACGAGGATGCGAAATACGAAGTCGTGACGCTCGACGATATCCGCGAGGCGGCGCGCGTCCAATTCGATCCCGGGGCGCACGTTGTGAGCATTGCGGGCCAGCTTGCACCCTGAGCCGGGTTTGCCGCGGATTCCCGGGTGTGCCGGTGAGAGCTACGATCCTGCGGTGTCGCTCAGGCGGCTTTTGCGCGCGCGGCCGGCGCCCTCTTTGGCCGGGTGTTTCTGGTACGGGGAGTGGAGATTGAAGTAAATGCCGCAAAGAGGCCTTGGGCCGTCCGTCTGGCTGAGGATCACGGTGATGAATTTGTCCAGGGCGATACCATGCCGGAGCTGCGGACCGCGGGCTTCGTAGGCGTTGATAGCCTTGTTGATCAGGGAGAGCAGGGCAGTGGCGAACTCATCGGGAGTCTTTTGGATGCAAACGATGTACTTGTCGTAGGCATCCAGAGCTTGCTTTATCTCCTGTCGAAACAAATCAGCGGTCACAGGTTCAGGCTATCACCGCCGGCGCTGGATGGAAAGAAAAACTAAAGAAAATGCATCCTGCATCCTGCGCTATAGCCGTCCCCTGCGGGCGCTGAATAAGGTCTTCCCGGAGATAATGCGGGGATAAGCGCTGTGGGGGGCATTTTCCGGGTTGGCTGCCGCATGAGCAAAACTTAAGCATTTTGCCCTCACAAAAAATGTCCACATTTTGGCAACACCAGTGTAGTAGAACCTTGCGGTAGAAGCTACGGTGCTGATAGCTGTGGAACCACTGGTAGAGCAAAATAGCGGGTCAACCTCTTTTGAGAAGAAGAAGAGGCTGTCCGTGCGTGGAGCGCCGCCGATCGCAGATCCGGAGGCGGCGTTTGGCACGCCCAGGGATTTCCTTGAGAACCAGTTTGTTTACGCTGTGGTGAGCGCCCGGGCACGGGGGTTGTGCGTGGGTGTGAACCTTTCGCCGGACAAGCTGTGCAACTTCCGCTGTATTTACTGCGAGGTGCATCGTAACGGGGATGTTCCGCAAACGTTGGACGTGGACGTCATGGCGGATGAGCTGAGGCAAACCCTGACACTGGTGCTTTCGGGCCGGCTGCGCGAGCGGCAGGGCTATCATGCATTCCCGGACGAACTGCTCCAGCTTCGGCATGTGGCGCTCAGCGGCGAGGGGGAACCTACCCTGTCCCCGTTTTTCAAGGAGGCCATTCAAGCTGTGGTGCATATTCGAGCCATGTGCGGGTTCCCGTTCTTCAAGCTGGTGCTGCTCACCAACGCCACCGGGCTGGATCTGCCGCATGTGCAGCAAGGGTTGAAGTATTTCACCCTGAGCGATGAAGTGTGGGCAAAGCTTGACGGGGGAACGCAAACCTACCTGAACAGGGTAAATCGTTCGGAAGTGCCCCTGGAGAAGATTCTTTCCAATATTGTAATGCTCGGACGGCAGCGGCCGGTGGTGATTCAAAGCCTTTTCCCGGCGATCAATGGCGAAGAACCGTCCCTGGAAGAGGTCGAGCAATACGCGAACCGGCTCAACGAGATCAAGAGGGCAGGCGCGGAGATCAGCATGGTCCAGATTTACTCGGCCAACCGTCCCTCGATCAGCGCCGGCTTCGGGCATCTGCCTCTAAAGGCGCTGTCCAGGATAGCGCAGAACGTGCGATTGGCGACGGGCCTTCCTGCGGAGGTATTTTAAGTTCCAACGGGAGGCCGATGGTGGCTTTGCAGTGCAAAATGCTTGCTTGCAACAATTTGCGATTGATGTCAAGCGACCAAAAGACTTTATCCACCGTGTTTGCCTTGACCTTCCGTCCCCCAACGATAAGCTCTTAGCGTTTTCGCACGCGCATGAAGCGCGGCGCGGCTAACTTTTTCTATGACCGAAGGATATTGCGTCAAATGCAAAGCCAGGCGGGAGATAGTGGATGCAGTCGAGGAAACCATGAAGAACGGCCGCAAAGCGATCAAAGGCAAATGCCCGACATGCAGCACGGTCATGTTCAAGATTTTGGGTGGCAAGGCGGCAACGCCTGAGCAACCTGCCCAAACTCAGGAAAATCCCGAAAAGCAGTAAGGAAACCTGTTATTTATGGCCCAGGAACTTGGATACGTCATCATCACCCCTTACTCTCTGTACAAATCACGTACAGGAGGCATTCTCAGCCGGTTGCTCATCCGCACCGGGTTGGAGCTTGTCAGCGCGCGCATGTTCGCCCCGAGCGAGGAGCTCATTCGGCGCTACGCGGCACAGATTATTACCGCGACTGATCCGCAGGAGCGGCGCATTCAACAGATGATCCATGATTACATCGTGCGGAACATCGGGCCGGATCCGAAGACGGGTCGGCGCCGGCGCGCGATGGTGGTTCTTCTGAAGGGTGAAGATGCGGTGTGCAAGACGCGGGACGTGGTGGGGCACATCAGTCCTGAGCGACGGGGTGGCGAGACCATTCGGGACACGTATGGCGACCTGATCATGGACGAGGAGGACGGCTCGGTGACCTATTTTGAGCCTGCGGTGCTGGCCGCTCCGAATGTGGAAGAGGCGCGGAGGAAGCTGACCCTTTGGGCGGAGTACTCGGACAAAGACGGCGGGGTGTTGGAGGATGTGATTGCCTACCAGCCCAATGAGAAGCCGCAGCGCACCCTGGTGCTGATCAAGCCCGAGAACTTCCGGTTCCCTACGGGCCGTCCCGGCAACATGATTGATTTCTTTTCCCGGACGGGTCTTTTTATTGTCGGGGCGAAGGTTCATCGGATGAGTGTGGCACAGGCTGTTGAGTTTTATGGTCCTGTCCGGGAAGTGCTGCGGACCAAGCTGAAGGGGATGGTGGCATCCAAAGCCAAGGCGGTGCTTGAGAAGGAGTTCGGGTTCAAGATTGAGGAGGACGTTGAGAAGCAGCTTGGAGATGTCCTGGGCCGGCCTTTTGGCGACAACCAGTTCGAGAACATCATTCGCTTCATGTCCGGGCGCGCTCCGTCTGAAGCCACACCCGAGGAAACGAAGCAGCCTGGCACAGAGAAATGCATTGCCCTGGTGTATGAAGGCGTTAACGCGGTTCAGAAGATCCGGGACGTGCTCGGGCCAACAGATCCCTCGAAGGCGCCCCCGGGTTCGATCCGGCGCGAGTTTGGCTCGACCGTAATGGTCAATGCCGCCCACGCGAGCGACTCTGAAGAAAATGCCCGCCGCGAGATGAAGATCGTGAATGTCGGCGAGAACAATTTCCGGAAAGTGGTCGAGGAGTGCTACGGCAAGTAGCGGCTTCGGGCGAAGATTGGCTGAGAAAACGGTGTGTTTCATGGCGGATGCAGGCGATGGTCGCGCCGTTTCCTTTCATGTTGGGCATTCGCATCTTGATCCTGCGATCGTTCTGGCTTATTAATGTGGTCTGTCGGAGCGTAGCTCAGCCTGGTAGAGCACTTGGTTTGGGACCAAGACGCCGCAGGTTCAAATCCTGTCGCTCCGACCATTTTTTTGCCAAAACCCCCAATAACTGTCGGAAAAACGAACCATAGACGCAACAAAGTCAATGTGGATGGGGGGGGCCTGTTTTTGGCACGGACACCAAGAGAATTGCTTTTTTCGCTTGCTCCTGTTAGGCCACTGAGTGGTTACTGACGGATGATATTGAACTGGAAAAGCCTGCCGTTGGCGCTGTTTTGGCTGGCCGCCAACGCGGGGGCGGCCGCGCCGGGAATTTTGATCATCAACCTGCCCACCTACGACACCCTTCAGGACGTGAGTGGGTTGGTCTATGGGGCGAATCCGGCGACGGTTGCGGTAGCGGTTTTCATTTACGTGCCTGGCTACGGGTGGGTGACGAAACCGACCTGCGCGCAGCCGTTAACGGCAGTGCAGCCCGACGGCCGCTGGACGGCGGACATCACCACCGGAGGTTCCGATCGGCTGGCAACGCGGATTGCCGCGCTGCTGGTCAGCACGAACTACAACCAGCCGTGCGTTGATGGCTCCGACGTTTTGTCCACGACCATCTATGCCCAGGCGCTGGCCAGTGCCATTGTCACGCGGCCGTATCCATCGGTTCGGTGGGTAAGCTTTTCCGGTTATGAGTGGCGGGTCAAATCGAGCACAGGGCTCGTTGGGCCGGGTCCGAATTACTTTTCGAACAGCACGAACAATGTCTGGGTAGATGCTCAAGGCCAGCTTCATCTGCGCATCACTAACCGCTCAAACCAGTGGCAGTGCGCCGAACTTGTCTCGGCCCGCACTTTCGGCTACGGCAGCTACCGGGTGGAACTCAATTCCCGGGTTGACAACCTCGATCCCAACGTCGTTCTCGGCTTGTTCACCTGGAGCGATGATCCGGCCTACAACTACCGCGAGATTGACATCGAGTGCGCGCGCTGGGGCAACGCCGGCGATCCCAACAACGCCCAATACGTGGTCCAACCGTCTGATTCCGCCGGTCACCTTGCGCGCTTTGCCGTTCCGACCGGTCTCACCAACGCGACGCTCTTGTTCACCTGGGAGACCAATCGTGTCCGCTACCAAAGCCAGCGCGGCAGCTACTCCCCCAGCCCACCTCCGGCCGACGTCATCACCAACTGGACCTATACTCTAACTCCGCCGAAAACCGGCGACGAAAACTTCCGGTTTAATCTTTGGCTCAACAGAGGCAATGCGCCCACCGAAATGAATGAGGTCGAGGTCATTATCAAGAGCTTCGAGTTTGTGCCGTTGGGGGAGCCGCAGGCTACCGTGCTGACGAACTTCAGCCGGCCTTCGCCGGTGGAAGTTCGCTTCGCCCTTAACAATACTCAGCCGGACCGTCACTATGAGGTCCACGCCTCCGCGAACGGGCTCGATTGGCAAAACCTTAGTAGCTTGCTGGCCACTAACACTACCATGGGTTTTTCCGACACCAGCTCGGTGACCTTCGACCAGCGCTTCTATCGCGCGGTGACCTTGCCCTGAGCCTCCGGCGCCAGGTGTATTCCTGTGACAATATCGTGGTTCTTGCTGTCGGGGTTCTTGCCTGCGGCTGAGGGCCGGGCATATTATTCCCGGATGAGCTTTCGGTTGACAGGTCTGCTCCTGCTTTGCTGTCTGCTGACTTCCTGTGTCGCGCCCGAGGATCTGTCGGAATGGCAGTGGCGCCGGATGAATCCGACCTACAAGAGTCTGCCGGGGGATGAGCCGCGGT
>CAYNZC010000017.1:0-46279 GCA_964401575.1 uncultured Verrucomicrobiota bacterium | reverse complement strand
TCACATTTCAACATTCGATTCTGCTGAAGAACCCCCGGTTTTCTCGCAGAGGAAAGGTTGGCCGGAAAATGTCAGAAAATTTTACGCGCTGATTTCGTTTCTGCGGCGTTTTTATGGTCAGGGGATACATCGGAGATGGTGTGTTTAACTGTTGGTTTTGATCAGATGGAGTTCTTCAGCAGAATCTGCTGTGCTTTTTGTTCTGTGCGCGGTAAAAGATCTTTTGTCGTGAAGCACCACTTGAAAAGCGTTTTTGGTCTAATGGTCGCTGTTGGGTTTTTGGCTGTGTCACCCGATTTGCCTGGGGGCACATCGCGCGAGGCGTTAGATGAAGGATGGTTAAGCCCGCCTCAGAGCGCGCGGCTGCGCGCCTACTGGTGGTGGATCAACGGCAACGTGACAAAGGAAGCCATTACGCGCGACCTCGAGGAGATGAAGGCGAAGGGTTTTGGTGGCGCGCTTATCTGTGACGCGGACGGATCGGAGCAGGACGGCAACGCTCGCGCGCCGCACGGCCCCACATTCTTCTCCGCCGAGTGGCGCGAGCTATACAAGCATACATTGCGGGAAGCGGATCGCCTGGGCCTTGAGATGAGCCTGAACATTCAAAGCGGATGGAACCTTGGGGGACCAATGGTAAAACCTGAGGATGCTCCTAAAAAGCTCGTCTGGACAGAGCGGCAGGTTTCAGGCGGCGCACGGTTTGCAGGTGTCTTGCAGCAACCCAGGGGGAGAGACAACTTCTACCGTGACCTATTTGTGCTTGCATGGCCTGAGCGGGTTGCGGATTCCGATCGCGATGCGCCGGTAGCTTCCGCAAGCTCTTCCCAGGACGCGCATCCGCCCGGGTTGGTCATTGATGGAGATCCGGGGACGTTTTGGGTATCGTCCGGCGGCTCCCCCGGGCAGGGGCCGACACCTTCCCGTCCTGAATGGCTGGAATTTGCCTTTCGTACAAATGTAACCATCTCGGAGATCCGCGTCACTCCCAGGCCCGGCTACGGTCCGCGCGAGTGCCAGTTTCAGGTCGGCTATGACGAGAAGGAGTTTCGGCACGTTCGATCCTTCGTTGCCACAGAGCAGGGAACGACAACCAACACTTTCCTGCCGGTCACAGGCCGGTTTTTTCGTCTGCTTTTCAGGTCGTCTTACGACAGGAATCCCGGTTTGCCGCCGCGCAATGTGCAGGTAGCCGAGTGCGTGCTCGTGGGGGAAAAAGGCCCCTTGCATGGCGCCAGGGCTGCGGGCCGGCCATTGCAGAACCAGCAGCAGAAAGCGTTGCTGGCCGCGCTTCGTCCATTTTCAGCCCCGGATAGTTCCCCCCTGTTTGCGGAATTCCCTGCGGCCGCCGGCGAAGAGGATACCCGTGCGGATGCTGTGGTTGATCTCACTTCAAAAATGAAACCGGACGGCACGCTTGATTGGGCGCCGCCCGCGGGTGAGTGGCGCATCCTCCGAATGGGTTTCACTTTGAACAATCATTGCAGGGTTTCCACGTGCAGCGAAGGGTGGGATGGCTACGCGCTGGATCCGTTCGATGCTGCAGCTTTTCGCCGTTACTGGGATGCCGTTGTAGAGCCGCTGATTCTGGATGCGGGTCCCCTGGCAGGCAAGGCGCTCAAATACCTGCACACCGACAGTTGGGAGGTCGAAGTGGCCAACTGGACTCCATCGTTACGTGAGGAGTTCAAGAAGCGGCGCGGCTATGATTTGTTGCCATGGCTTCCGGTCATCAGCGGCAAGATCGTGAACAGCCGCGAGGAGAGCAACCGGTTTCTGCACGACTTCCGGCGCACGATCGGCGATTTAGCCATTGATAACCATTACAGGTTGTTCAAGGAAGGAGCCCGCAAGCACGGGCTTTTGATTCATCCCGAGTCGGGCGGGCCGCATGCCGTTCCAATCGATGCTCAGCAATGCCTCGGATTCAACGATGCTCCCATGAGCGAGTTCTGGGCGTGGTCCTGGCGGCACAGAGTGGGAGACGAAAACCGGTTCTTTGTGAAACAGCCGGCCTCAGCGGCCCATGTTTATGGCCGCAAACTCGTTCTTGCGGAGGCTTTCACCACAATCGGCCCACACTGGCAGGAGACTCTATGGGACAATTTGAAACCGTCCTTCGACGTTGCCTGCACCGAGGGACTGAACCTGGTTGTGTGGCATGCGTTTGTTTGCTCTCCCGGGTCCGAGGGTGTGCCGGGTCAGCAATACTTTGCGGGCACACACCTGAACCCGCTTGTTACCTGGTGGGACAAATCCTCGCCGTTTTTCAGTTATATCAATCGTTCGCAGTTCATGCTCCAGCAGGGGCTGTTCGTGGCGGATGCCGCCTATTACTACGGGGATCACGTTCCGAATTTCACGCAACTCCGCCGCACGGACCCGGCACGTCTGGGCACGGGCTATGACTACGACGTCCTGACGGCGGAGGCCTTACTGGAGCGGGTCTCGGTGCGGGACGGAAGGATTATTCTGCCGGACGGCATGAGCTACCGAATCCTTGTCCTGCCGGAGCGTGAGGTGATCTCGCTGCCCGTTCTTCGGCGGCTGAAGACTCTTGCGGAGGATGGGGCCACCATCGTTGGGCCCCGGCCTCGACGATCCCCCTCGCTCACAGGTTACCCGGATGCCGATCGGGAAATTGTGGCGATTTCCAATGAAATTTGGCCGCCGCAAAACGGACGGGAGTCATGGCGCAAGGTCGGAAAGGGGCGGGTGATTACCGGCAAGACCGGACGTGAAGTCCTCCTGGGAGATGGTGTAGGTCCCGACTTCGAGTGGGCGGCATCCGTGGATGTGCCATTGAACTACATACATCGGAGCATCAACGGAACCGAAATCTATTTCGTTGCAAACCGTTCAAACACGGCGGCCAGTGTGGTGGCAACATTCCGGGTGAGCGGATTGCTTCCTGAGCTCTGGAGTCCGGTGACCGGTGAGCGCCGGGTGGCCACCAAGTACAATGAATCCAACGGAAGAACGACCCTCCCGCTCAGCTTCGCGCCGTGCGGTTCATGGTTCGTTGTATTTCGATCCAAGGCTGACATCGCGTCATCCGAAGGCTTTGACCATGCATCACATTTCAAAGATGTCATGGAACTTGGCGGATCCTGGTCCGTCACTTTCGATCCTGAATGGGGAGGGCCCGGGACAGTGGTTTTCGACTCGCTCACAAGCTGGACAAACCGCTCCGAGCCGGGCATCCGGTTTTACTCGGGAACCGCGGTTTACCGCAAAACGTTCGAGTTGCCTCCGGGAGCGGATCCGCAGAACCTGTGGATGGATCTGGGTGATCTGCGGGAACTGGCCGAGGTAAAGCTGAATGGGAAGTCGTGTGGCATCACATGGACGCCGCCGTTCCGCCTTCCATTGGACGGTTTAGCAAGAGCAGGTCAGAACGAGTTGATCATTGAAGTCGTCAATTTCTGGCCGAACCGGATCATAGGTGACGCGGCCTTGCCCGAGCCGCAACGCCGCACGCGAACGAACATACGCAAACTCACCGCTGAGACCGGGTTGATGAATTCAGGCCTTTTCGGGCCGGTCAAGCTTGTGCGAGCAGAAGAGGGCCCGTAATCGAGCCGGAGAACAAACCCTGCAATGCCCCGGATTGTTATTGAACAGGCGATAAAGACTTTCCCGGGCCTTTGCGTCCGACCGGCGCTGGCGGTCGGGAGCCTGGCGATCGAGGACGGGGAAATGCTTGTGCTCGCGGGGCCCTCCGGTGCGGGAAAGACAACCCTGCTTCGTGTGGTGGCCGGCCTTGAAAGGCTCACAAGCGGCAGGGTCAGCTTCGATGGTGTGAACATGGAGAAGGTTCCTCCTCGTGACCGAAATGTTGCCATGGTTTTCCAGAACCCCGCACTTTTCCCGCACATGACAGTCTTTGAGAATATCGCTTTTGCTCTCAAACTGCGGGGCTGTCCAAGCGCTGAGCGCGAGCGTAGAGTCCGTGAGATTTCGACTGAATTGGGTATCCAGGAGAATCTTGAACGGATGCCATCTGAGCTCTCAGGGGGGCAGGCGCAGAGAGTTGCTCTTGGGCGGGCACTGGTGCGTCGCCCTGCGGTTCTCTTGCTCGACGAGCCCTTTTCGAATCTGCACCCGGCTCTTTGCGCCGAATTGAGGGAACTGGTGTGCCGGATTTACAAGGCTGTTCGCGCCACAGTCATCTGGAGCACTCACAGCCAGGCAGACATCTTTCAGTTGGGAGCTCGGGTGGCGCTGCTGAATGAGGGGAAATTGGAGCAGGTCGGCTCAATCCGAGAGATGCGGCAGGCGCCCTCGAGTGAGTTTGTAGCGGGTTTTGTCAGACCCGCAGGAGATCCCGAAACATGAATACACTGGTTATCGGACCCGGTTATGTCGGCACTGCGCTTGCCCTGGCGTTGCGGTCACAGAATCACGAAGTTTCCGCGTTGCGGCGCGGCAGTGGGCCGGACCCGGACTTGACAACAGCCGGTATCAAGTCTATCCGCGCAGACATATCCCGGGCCGAGTCTCTCCCGAAAGGCATGAGTTTTGAATGGGTCATCAACTGTGCCGCACCCTCCTCCGGCATGGCCGACGATTATAGACGCACCTATTTCGAGGGATCACGGAACCTCGTGTCCTGGCTGCAAGGGTGCGGCGTCGAGAAGTTCGTTTATACCAGCAGCACGGGCGTGTATGGGCAAAACGATGGATCCGTCGTAAACGAGCAAAGTTCTACCGAGCCCGAAAGCGATACCGGGAAGGTGCTGGCGGCGACCGAACGGATTCTACTCGATGCGGCTCCGGCCTTTCCGGCCATTATTCTAAGGCTGGCAGGGATCTATGGGCCTGGACGCGGCTACTGGTTGAAGCAGTTTCTGTCCGGTCAGGCGCGCATCGAGGGGGATGGGGGCCGAATCTTGAATATGATCCACCGTGACGATGTCGTTGGGGCGATTATCGCAGTTTTGGAGCGTGGACTGGCCGGAGAGATCTATAACGTGGTCGATCAGGAACCGGTTTCCCAGCGCACTCTTTTCGAATGGCTCTCGAGGAAGCTAAATCGGCCAATCCCGGCCGCAGCATCAATGGCTTCACAGCGGACACGCGGGGTTACCAACAAACTTGTCTCCAGCCGAAAGCTACAAATCCAGCTCGGGTATTGTTTTAAGTACCCGACATTCCGGGAGGGATTCGACAGCCTCATTGAATAGCGTATGAATCCTCGAAAACCCTGTGCCCACACCCTTGAAACAGCGGCACCGCACTGTGCCGCGATGCCTTGCCGAAGACTTTGACAGTCAACAAATGCACACAACAATGACCGTTATGTTACTAATTGCGAATCGAGTAAAGTCCTTCGAATCCGTGTTTCCCGTTTCATTGTGGTTCCTGGCGGTATGTTTTTCTCTCCTCGCAGAACGCTCGTTCGGCGCTCCAAACGGGGAACCGTTGAAGGTCGAGGTGCTGAATCCTCGTGAGGGAGCAGCCAGTTACACACGGGAGTTCATCCACGTGCTTGGCCGGAGTTCGCCATCTGCGAAGGTCACGGTAAACGGCCAGCCAGCGCGTGTGTTTCACACGGGCATTTTTGTTCGTGACGGAGTCCAACTAAGCATGGGCGAAAACCGTATCCCGGTTGTTGCCAGCGAGGCTGATGGCAGACGGGTTGAAAAGACCGTGGTTGTAAACCGGCTCGCCGAAGCCGCGCCCAAAGTCGTCCCGCAGGGTTCGTTGCATGTTGATAACGGGAGTGTTGAACCTTCCGCAAATATGGCGCTGCAGCAGGGAGACGTTCTTGAAGTTTCCTTCCGCGGGACACCGGGACAGCAAGCGGAGTTTCGATGGAACAATGGGGATTGGCGGGTTATGGCCGAACTCACTAACCAGGGTGCCAGCGATTCCTTTGCTGTGTATCGGGGTCTAATGGTTGTTGGGATCCCCTCCGAAGTGCCGCCCTCCAACGTGCAGTTTCGGCTCAGGCGGTCCAATGCAAAGCCGGCGGACTCTCCCACCGCGTCCTCGGCGGTGGAGTTTTCAAGCCCCGGACGCCTTGGCGTCTGGGATTTGGCCCGCGTGCGTGTCGCGCGGGTAAACGAGGACGGCGCGGGGCTCAGCTATGGGCTGCATGAGGTGCGGTTGGGGGGGCCATACATTTGCGAGTTGACCCGGGGAACGTTGCTGCGGGTGACGGGCATGCAGGGCAATCACTATCGAGTGAGACTATCCTCTTCACTGGAGGCGTGGATCCATTCCGGAGCCGTTGAGTGGGCTGCGGAGGGCACTCCAGTTCCCCATCTTGCATTTACCAGCGTTTCCGTCTCTGGCGGCGACAGTGCAGACAGCGTCGCTATTCCCTACAGCGCGCCGGTGCCGTTTTCCGTGACGCCTGTCTCCGGTTCAACGGGCCGGGGTTGCATACAGGTGGACTTTTTTGGAGCCCACCATGCCGCAACCTGGATCAGTCATCGTTCCACGGCCAGGGTGGTTCGCGAGGTGACTGTTCAACAGCCAGGCACAGATCACTTGCGGCTCTGCGTGGAATTAAATGGCAGCCAGATATGGGGCTATCAATGGACAGTCACAAACGGGTCCCTGCTATTGAAAGTTCGGCCCGCCCCTTCATTCGCCGGAGCACCGGAGTCTCCTCTCAAGGGATTGACGGTTGCACTCGAACCCGGACACGGCGGCAATAATTCGGGGGCGCGCGGGGTTAGTGGCAGCCTTGAGAAGGATGTAAACCGCCTCGCAGTGGAGGACCTCGCTCAGCAGCTTCAAGGCGCAGGCGCCCGGGTTGTTGTTGTCAGGGAAGGGGACCAGGATCCCTCACTGGCGATGCGTGCCCGCCGCGCGGTTGAGTCGAATTCGCACCTGTTTATCAGTGTTCACGCAAACGCCGCAAGCCAGGCTCGGGGGTATCTTGCGGTGTCCGGCACCAGCACCTATTACAAGTGGCCGTTCAGCCGCGATTTCGCAGCGGCGATCCATAAACGACTCCTTGAAATCACGGGACTGCCCGATTTCGGCAACGTGGGCAACTTCAACTATTATCCCATTCGCGCAAACACCTGGATGCCTGCAATGCTTGTTGAGCAGGCCTTTATGTCGAATCCCGAGGATGAAGCTAAAATGCTGGATCCTGCATTCCGTCGCGAGATGATGCGAGCCGTTTTGCTTGGCGCCGAAGACTGGCTCAGGGCTGTGCGCTCGGGAGCTGAAATACGGTGACATCCCTGCGGGCGGAGAATCATGGGCTTGCGCAGCGATTCCAGACGTGAGTTCGGTCGTGGAGGAAGGTCGGCTGCAGGACCAGGAGTCGGTATTCAGGAAAAGACCGCACTCCAGGGCCCGGACCAGGAATCCTGGCCTTTAAACCGTGTCTCAGTCTCGCAATAATGCATTGATATGTTCAGAACGGCCATTTTCATTTGCTGCTGTGCAGTGGCGGTTCAGGTTGAGACAGCTTTTGCCGCCCCCATCCCGGAGACGGCGGCGGGCTCAGGCGTGACGATCGGGTCAGGCATGCCCAAGTCTGTGGAGTTGGTTAAGAACGGAAAGCCTTTGGCTATAATCGTAAGCACCAGCGGCGAGATGGACGCAAAGTCCCCAGGCGCCAAGTCCAAAATAGATGGTACTCCGAAGTCTGCGGGCGACGCCCAGGCAGCAACGCTGCTGGTTGACTGGATCAAAAAGATGACGGGAGCGGAATTACAGATCGTCAGCCGTCCTGTGGAAGGCGTCTCGGCTTTGTTCGTTGGGAGAGCAGCGCTTGATGCGGGACTGAATCTTGATGGCATAGCGAGTCCAAGCGGCGAGGGGAATAGAATCATCTGTGATGGCAGCCGCATATTGCTGGCGGGGCGAAGTGACATTGCAACGCTCAAGGCGGCATGCCGGTTCCTCGAGGAATTGGGCTGTCGCTACTTTATGGACGGGCCATTGGGCGAGGTTTATCCCCGCACGAACCGGTTGGTCGTGGGAGCATTTGAGATCACCGAAAAGCCCGGTCTGCTCATGCGCAATGCGAAAGGCCCAAGTTGGAGGGCTGACCTATGGAAAGTATGGAATGGGGGAGAGGGCGACCGATTCAACCACGCTCATTCCTGGGGATCCTACATCGAACCCGGGGTTTTCGAGGAACATCCCGAGTACTTTGCCATGACAGCGTCCGGAGAGCGGAG
This sequence comes from uncultured Verrucomicrobiota bacterium, assembly GCA_964401575.1. GTDB lineage: Bacteria > Verrucomicrobiota > Verrucomicrobiia > Limisphaerales > UBA8199 > CAYNZC01. Next base: position 38,126 of record CAYNZC010000017.1, on the reverse strand, counting down.
GCGAGGGGACTGGCTGTGTACCTCTAGTCCAGAACTCCGTGAGTATTTCGCGGCCCGAGTGATCAGCCGCATTCAAGCCGGAACAAAACATCCATCGATCTCCCCGCCCGACGGCCGAGGCTACTGTCAATGTTCCGCATGCCGGGCTCAAGATCATCCAGATTCTGTCGAGCCTTCCAGCGGGGCAGTTTCCGTTTCCGCGAGGTATGCGGACTTTTTTGATTTTGTGGGGCGACGGGTGGCCGAAAAATGCCCCGACTCCATCCTGAGCTTTTACTGTTATGCCGATTACACCCAGCCGGCCAATCTTGGGCGGAGGCTCTCCCCGAACCTGTGTGCGGTTATCGCGCCGATCCGCTATTGTCGGCTGCATCCGATCGGAGACCCCGGTTGCCCGGGGCGCAGACAGCAGGCGGATATGATCGAGGGTTGGGGGCGGGAGGTGCCACGTTTAGGCTATTACAATTACATGTACAACCTGGCGGATGCTACGTACCCGTTTTTCAAATTCACGGCCTGCAAACGTGAGTTCCCATACCTGGCTGCGAGGGGATTGCAGGTCATGACTTTGGAGGTGATTTCGAACTGGCACATTTACGGGCCGCAGATATACCTCGGCTTGAGGCTTGCGTATGACCCTCAAGCGGACCCGGAAGCAATCATGGAGGATTACTGGCAGAGGTTTTATGGATCTGACGCTGCGCCATTCATGAAGGAATACTGGATGAGCATCGACAGCGCTGTGGTGGAACTGAAGACACATGCCGGTGGGTTTCACGGGATTCGACAGGCTTATACCCCGAAGCTTCTGCGTCAGTGTGGACACCTCCTGTCTCAGGCTGCGCGCGCCGCCGAGGGCGATCCCGTTTTTTCACAGAGAGTGGCGCTGCATTCTGAGGGTTGGAGAAGCGCCGTGGAGATGAGGCAGTTGGAGGATGCCGCTGAGGCGGGAGATTTCGTCCGCGTGCGTGTTATATACGGCGGGATGATCGAGCGGTTGCGTTCGCTTGCCGCCAGAGGCTGGGCGAACAAGGAATACGCCACGGCATATCTGGAGAGGTTTTTAGGAAGGAATATCGATGCTGTTGCAGAGGCGTCTCAAAGTCCCAACAAGGTTCTGTCCGTGCTGCCGGACGCATGGGCGGTTTGCGATGATCCCGGGGATGCTGGCAGGAAGCACGGCTGGCAGACGGAACGCTTCGATCATTCCAGTTGGCCAATCGTTACCGCATATTCAAACACACTGGACTCCCACGGGCGCAACTCTGCCACCGTTGTGTGGTACCGGAATACTTTTAAGGTCCCGAAAGAGCACCAGCGGCTGATTCTTTTTTTCATGGAAGTTGATGGGATCGCCGAGGTATTCGTTAATGGCAAGTCACAGACACCAGAGTCAGACCTTTCAAGCCAGGGAGGGCGGAGGCCCAGGCAGTCCTTCTTTGGTGTGGACGTAACCGGGTCGGTAAAACCCGGGCAAAACGCTCTGGCCGTCCGAGTGGATAATCGAAGCATCACAGAACTCTTCAGGGGCGGAATTCTGCGCCCGGTGGTCCTCATCGAGCGACCATAGGAATTGTGTCCTGCTTCCCGTGCTGTTTTACCGGGGAATTATTTCTGAAAGCGTTCTTCCGTTTCCCGGACAAGCGCGATGACATCTGCCGGACTGTTTGCGGTGACCAGTCCTTGCCGCAGTTTGGGATCTCGCAGAATGCGACTGAGCCTTGCAAGAATCCCAAGGTGAAGCGTTACATTCGGGGCAACCAGGAGGAAGAACAGGCTGGCTGGCACCGAATCGATCGCGCCGTAAGGAATCCCGGTGGGGTGCCGACCGAATACGATGATTGGCTTGTCCACCAGACCGACGAGCGCGTTGCGGGCATGCGGCAATGCAATGCCATCTCCGATGCCCGTGCTATGGAGCTGTTCTCGCTCGCGCAGAGCGTGGAGCAGGGTTTCACGGCTATCGGCATGTCCCTCAAGCTCCGGGATCATTCCCACCAGTTCCTGGAGGATGGCATCCCGGTCTTTGCTCTGCAGATGAAGGTTAATTCCGGCTGGACGCAAAAGACTGGCAATCCGGATCGAACCCGATTCGTTCATGGCGGGGATTATAGAGCGTGAGAGGGGCTGGTGCCAGAATTCCTTTAGCACGCCCGCGCGACGCGGAAACCCAGGCACGATTCACCATTTGCCTTTCGAAAATGGCCAGGGTGCGGCATGTTCATTGCATGCCAGGGCTTATTGCAATTGTCGGAAGGCCAAACGTGGGAAAATCTGCATTGTTCAACCGGATTGTTGGGCGGCGCATCGCTATTGTACACGACCAACCGGGTGTTACGCGTGACCGTGTAACCGCCGAAGCCGAGTGGGCGGGGCGTTCGTTTACATTGGTTGACACCGGCGGGATAGGATTGATGCAGCGGGAAAAATCGTCCGACGTCATCGCGCGCGCCGCTTTGGACCAGGTGGAACTCGCGATCGAGTCGGCCGATGTGATCGTTTTGACTGTGAACGTTCAGGATGGCGTGGTGCCGCTAGATATGGACGTGGCAGACCGGTTGCGGCGAAGCGGCAAGCCGGTGCTCGTGGCCATCAACAAGGTTGACACCGAAAAGGCCGAGCCCGGCAGCGTGGATTTCACTCGACTTGGATTCGCGCAGATGTTTTGCGTGAGCGCCATTCACGGCGAAGGCATTGAAGCGTTGATGGACGCGGCGATCGGATTGTTGCCGAAGGGACCCGCCGAGCCCCCGGTTGCCTGTCCCGCCGCTGGTGAAGGCGGGGAAAACGGTGATCTTGATGCCACTGCTGGCGTTCCTGAGCCATTAAAGCTGGCGATTGTGGGACGCCCAAACGTTGGAAAGTCTTCGATTGTGAATGCATTAGCTCGTTCCGAGCGGGTTGTGGTAAGTCCGGTTCCCGGCACCACACGGGACTCGGTGGATGTGCCATTAGAAATTGAAAGCGGCGGAATTCGCGAAAAATACCTGCTCATCGACACCGCTGGCATTCGAAAAATGCGGCGAATCGATGACTCCGTGGAATACTTCAGCGTTATGCGCGCCGAAGATTCCGTCGCCCGGTGTGACATCGCCATCCTTGTGCTCGACGCCGAGGCAGGAATTACGGAGCAAGACAAAAAGGTTGCGGACAGGATCGTTGAGAACCGCAAGGCTTGCATTGTTGTTGTGAACAAGTGGGATTTGATGGAAGAGACCGTTCGCAAGGCGAGGCAGGAAGAGATCGAGCGTCGCAGCAAGAAGGAATCCACGCGTGAAAACAAAACGATGACGACGCTGAGCGAGTTCGGGCAATGGGTGCAAGAGCACCTGTTCTTCCTGGACTATGCTCCCGTGGTCTTTGCGTCGGCCAAAAGCGGTTTTCATCTGGAAAACCTGATTGAGGCTGTGCGATATGTCGGCTCGCAACTCCAGCAGACGATTCCAACATCCATTCTGAATCGCGCGCTACGCGACGCGGTTGAGAGCCGGCAACCGATCAGTTCGCAGGGGCACCGGTTGAAGTTTTTTTATGCGACGCAGGTCCGGAGGAACCCGCCAACCTTTTTGCTGTTTGTAAACCGTGAGGACCTGTTCTCCCCGCAGTACCGCAAGTATCTGGCCGTCCAGCTTCGGCGGGCGTTCGGATATGAGGGATGCCCTCTGGTTCTTGTTCCAAAGGCCAGGCCCAAGAGCATCGAGCCAGTGAGGGCCAGGAAGTCCGCTGGTAAAACGAGGGAACAGCAGCATCACAGGCGGCGCAGGCTGCGGTGATTTGTCTCAGCACCAAAGCCTCTCGACCAGTGACAAACGATCAGCGCCCGGAATAAGCGCAAAGGCCACTTTGGTCAGTCATTTGTTTTTCCTCTCAGACTGTTGAGCCCGGCGTCTTGCGGCCAAGAGCCTGCTCGTCGTGCTTTCACGTGACAATCCCTGTGGCGCCCGGGGAGGCGGGGAAGACGGGGGCGCCGGGGCGCTCGCTTCAGGGGTGATCTCTTGCGGTGTGCTGGTTTGAATTTGGGTCGTGCTCTTGAAAAGCTCTTCCCTGGCGGCAGGCGGCGCAGTGGAGGCTCGGGCGCCCTTGCGACGTTCCAGGAGTGTTGCAAGCGATTCGTCACTGCGGCCCGGTGGCGGCTGCAAGCCTGGAATGCGGCGTCGAATGATTGCCCAGGCACGTGCCAATTCATCACGGCCCACCTGAACCCGCCTTACACCGACATCAAGCACGAACAGAATTACAGCCAGTTTAAGCAGCCACTCCCAAAGGTTTGCGGGTTGGTAGGTCTTGTGGCGGTCGTGTGCGAAGGGATTCGCTGCGGGCATCGTTGATTCCAGGACCTTTCCCCCTCCAGCCGTGGCGAGGCTATTCAACAAACTCCAGTTTGGACCGGAGCTCTCGAATTCCGGTGAGTAACTGACCGCGGCGCCCACAACCTGGGATGAACGCGTACGGCCCTGGGCAATTTCCATTACGTTGATCAGGTAAGACCCTGTTTCGAGTGCCTGGAACTTGGCTTCATAGAAGCCCGGCCCCTTCTGTTCGACGCGGAGGGTCTGGCGCTCGCCTGCGGGGCTGCTGATTACTGCCTGGAGGTTCAAAAAGTTTCTGTAGTCCCCCCGTTCATCGAGCGCCTCGACTTGCAGCAGGCCAGAGCCTTTGTCCACGGTGGCGCTGACGGAAAAGTCTGCGTTTTCGAGGCGCCGGAGGCTCCATTGAGCAATTTGGGACCAGAATTGGCGATACTGGGGCCAACCGATCCAATTCCGGGCCCAGCGCGCCTTTGCATCTGATGTGAAGGCAACGGCACGACCCAGGCCATACTGCCAGTGAGCGAGCAGAGGATCATCTTTTGTGGTTGTCAGTGGCAATTCGGCTCGTGGTTTCGGCGTGGTCGCAACGTAACCGAGGAGAGGCGGGCAGCTATCGATGCCGCGAACTAATTCGGTTCTGGAACGCAGTCTCGGCGAGAATTCCTCCTCGATGATTGCGGTTTTGAGGATTACCGCGGTCTCCTTCAGGAATATCTGTGGGAGATCATACGGGGAAGAGACGTTGTAGAATCGGCCCTTGCCGGCTTCAGCCATGAAAATCATTGTCTCCGGGCCGAAGTGCCCCGCGATCAGGACGGTGCTCACTGTAATGCGGTTTCCAACGATGCTCTCCATCAATTCCCTTGTCGGCGCGCCCGGATCTCCATCGCTGAACACGATAATATGCTTCAGATTTGCCTTTGATTTGACAAGGGCCTCTTCTGCCATCTTCAACACATTTTGAAAACTGCCCAGGTCGCCCTGCTCCATGCCCGCAATTTTGTTTCTGGCAGCGGTTTTGTCTCCGACCATGGATAACGGGAAGAGCCAGCGTTCCGTCCCGTCCCAAAGCACGACACCAAGCTCGTCGCGGGGCCCGAGCGCATCGAGGACGCCCTGTGCGCAGTCCCGCGCGACAGCGTTGCCATTGTTGAATTCCATTCCATGCATGATGAGAACCACGGCGCCGCTGGGAACGACCTTCTTGCTATCCAACTCCATATTGACCGGCAGCAACGTTTCGAGTGGCGTGCCGCGATATCCGCCCGCCGTGAAGGACTGATCGCCGCCGATGGCCACCACGCCCACGCCATAGTCCCGGATGGCGGCCTCAAGCAGTTTTTGCCCCTGGGCGCCAAGATCACCTGCGGCGACGTTACAGAGAAAGATGGAGTCATAGCTTTGCAGCTCTGCCAGTGTGCCGGGAAATCTGCCGGCAGGGACGACTTTGGTTTGAAGCTGTGAAGCGGTCAGGCTCGCCACCAGACTCTCCTCCTGGCTGGGATCCTGGCAGACAACAAGAACTCGGGGTTCGCCCTGGACGGCGGTGAAAGATGAGGCCCGGTTGTTCTGGAGGAGGCTGTCTCCCGGGGCATCCACTCGCACATCGTAGCCGTAGAAGCCGGGGGCCGACAACCGCTGCGGGAAGGAGAACAGGTTTTTGCCCGGTTCCAGATCCACGGCTTGCTCACCCAGAAACTGCTCGTTTTGGTAGAGACGGACGAGAGCTTTGGTGGCGATCTCCGACTCGATAAATATCTTTGTGTCCAAGGATTGTCCCTGCTTCACGCGGGAGGGCAGTTCGATCCGTTGCACCGAAACGTCGCTTGCGCGGGCTGTCCCGATGGGAAAAACGTCAATACTGACCCCCAGAGAGCGTGCCGCCATTGCGGCGGCAAGGGCATCCCCGATGTTTTCGTTTGCGTCGGTAAGCAATACAAGGCGCTTTTGGCCGGTCTCGGGAAATGCGGCGGTGCCGAGCCGAATAGCTGCTGACAGATCGGTTCGCTCGGTGCCCACAACGGCCTGAACCTTTTGAAGGTCCACGGCCACGTTTGGTGTGCTTTCGATGCTGGCCTCGCTTCCAAAGACAATTACTCCAGCCTGGTCCTCTTTCTTCTTGAGCTGTGAGGCGCGATTCACGAAGTCCCTGGCCAGTTCCTGTTGGTCCGGAGGAATGCTTTGCGACCGGTCGAGCACAAAGAAGAGATTCATTCCCTGAATAGGGTGAAGCGCCTGGAGGCCCGCGAGCGCGCACACCAGGCCAAAGACGATGGTCAGCCGGATTCCCAGCGAAGTCCAGCGCCTCCATGGGTCAGCCTGGTTATCGCTTCTGAAGGCAAACCACAAAATCCAGGTGACCGCCGGAAGCAGCAGCCAGAGATAAGACGGGTCTGTGAATTGCACCCTCATGATTTGCGCACGAGTTTTTGCACCCTGTGGTTCCGGGAGTCGGCCACGTAGAGGTTACCGGCCGAGTCGATAGCAACAGACCAAGGGTTGGCGAAGCGGCCAGGCGCAGATCCCGGCCCACCGATGATTTCGATGGAGGCGTTGTTTGTTCCAAAGACCTGGATGCGGCTGTTCCCAAACTCACAGACGAAGCGGAGTCCTGTCCTGTCCACCGCCACATCGTAGGGATAGCTTAATTCGCCCGAGCCATCGCCTGCTTTCCCGAAGAGCGTGAGATATCTGCCGTTGGTGTCAAAGACCTGAACACGGTGATTGCAGGAGTCTGCTACGAAAACGTGGCCTTGCTCGTCCAAGGCAATCCCCTCCGGACGATTGAAGAGCCCCGGCTTGTTGCCGGGCGATCCGAACTGAGCCTCAAAGGCGACTTGCAGGCGGGTTCCCTCTTTGCTCATGGCAAACCTCTGCACCCGCTCGAACATTCCATATTCGCTCACGTAAATCCGGCCTGTGGAGTCTGCTGCGGCGGCGCGGGGAAAGGCCATGTCGCCCCGATTGGTTCCATGGTGCCCCCATTGGAACACGAGAGAGCCAGAGGGATCAAAATGATTGATCCTGGAATAGTGGGGTTCAATGACCACGATGTTGCCCTGTTGATCACGGCACATTCCCTTCGGCCGGCCAAGGTCGGTCTGAGGCATCTGCCAGGAGAGCAGGAATTGGCCGGATGGCGAAAACTTCTGCACCCGACCCGTCATGTCGGCAACGTAAAGGTTATCCTGCGCATCCACCGCCAGTGAGCGTGGCTTGGTGAATTGCCCAAGACCGGCGCCCTTGGCGCCGATTACTTCGGCCCGGCTGAAGATGTTGCTTTTGAATTCGCCGTTGTGACCGTTCTTTCCCTCGGCGCAGCCGGTGACGAGCACGAGCGGACCGATAACGCAAAGTGCCCTTGTGTATGGCGCCAGGCGCTTATGTAGAAGACGGGCCAGCCAATAGGCCATGAGGGGCGCAACTGCGATGAGCGTCAGCAACAGACAGAGCGCGTTAATCTCGGGCGCATGGCCGTAGTGAAGGAGGTTAAAGACCCTCATGGCAAGCGGATCTCTGCCGGGGGGCACTACGGGGAGGACAGACTCGACCTCCCATAAAGCCAGAAGGAAGATCGCGTAAGAGCCGGCCAAAATCTGTTTGCCGGATTGTGGTGCGTAGAGATAAATGAGGCGTTGGCGCAGCGTCGCGCCTTCCAGAGACGCGACATCAACGAGGGTGCGATCGCAGGAGTCGATCGAGACCCTTGCGGAGGCCCAGGCCAGAGCCAGGTACTTGAGAACCAGGACAAACACGACCGGAAGCGCTGAATTCCGCAACCACTCGAGCCATTGGTTCGTGAAAGATTGGGCGGCCAGGATGCCAAGGACTGTTCCAGGAATGAAGAACAGGACCCAGAACAAAGATGCGAAATTGCGCGCATGGCGGCTATCGGCCAGCACAACTCCCAGGACGAGGCATGTTGCGGCTGCTGTGCCCGCGTAAAAAAGTGAATCCCAAAGCGATGATTGGCTGGCCAAAACGGCCGCCGGTAGAGCAGTCCATGTGTCCGGCGAGGTTACAAGATGAGCAAGAGGGAAAAACAGGGAAATGACAATCCCGAGGGTTGCAACCAGGAGCCCCGCCCATTTCCACCCACCAAGCCTACTCGTCAACATGGTTTCGAGTGAAGGCGTGCGCCGTGCGGGCCATGGAATTGTTTTGCCGGCGAGATATGCCGCCGCAAGCATTTGAGCAAGCACCATTGGCCAACTTGCCGCAAGGGTTCCCTTCCAGTCCAGGCCTGTGTTAAAGCGAATCCATATCTCGACCGGGTAGGTTTTTGCTTGCAGCACCGAAGCGACCGAGAAGTTGTTCAATGCAAGAGCAAAAGTCAGCACAGCAGCGAACATTAGCGCGTTGCGACCGAGTGGCAGCAACAAATGTCTGACAAAGCTCGCACGCTCCAGCATTGGATCAGCCTCCACCAAGGCCGGGTCAATGCGCGACCATGCAGCCCAGAGCGCGAGGGTGGTAATTGGCCAGTACATGGAGGTCAGGACGACAAGGGCAGGCAGAGGGCCTGTTGGCAGCGCCGGTTCACCTGGAATGATTCGAAGCCATGTGGAAGTGAACCAGGTCCGGGCGGTGCCCGCATCCTGGAGCAGTTCAAGCAAGGCATTGGTCATGAGGAATGGAGGCAAGGCGAGAACCGCGATGACGCCGCAGAGAAAGAAGCGTCTTTGTAACCGTGAGGCCGTGATGAGCCAGAGCGATGCGGTAAAGCCTATGATGGCAGAACACACCGCCACGCCGGCGTTGAGCAGAAGGCTATTGATGAGAAGGTGCCAGCTCACCTGAGGAAAATGTCGCTCAGTTGTTTGCCGGTGGCATCCAGATCACGAAGCAACGCATGCCAGTCTGGTTGCAACGTGTTGAGCCCCGTAGGGGATTTCTGCGCGGATTCCAAAGCATTTCTCTTGATCAGAATTTCGATTGTGCCGGGCTGTTGCAGATACCTTGCCAGTGCCGCGGCCGCCTCGTTTGGTTTGGGCTTTCGGATCAGCGCCACGGTATTTGGGATCACAAGGGTTTCGGAGTTCATTGGCTGGGCTGCTATTGTGAAGCCCTCTCGCTGGCCAACCGCAATATCGTCGGAGTCCGTCAGCCCGATGCATGCCGCGCCCGCAGCGACCACTTTTACAACACTGGAATTGCCCTCCATGATGAGGGGCTTGTTATTTGCGAGGGCCTTGCACCAGGCCTCCCAGAGTTCCGGACCCCAGTACTGTCGAAGCGCGTGAAAATGAGTTGCTGTCGTTCCAAACTGCGGGTAGGCGAGCGCAACCTTGCCTCGCCAGATGGAGTTTGTGAGATCCAACAGCGAGCGTGGCGCATCCTGCAGGCTGAGCTTGTTGGTGTTAACCACAATTCGTCGGCTCCGGTATCCAAAAGCCGCCCAGGCGTTTGTCTCGAGAAAAATGCCGGCGGCATCCAATTGGCGGGTGCGAAGTTCTTCGTTTCCCCAAAACGCGTCACACTGTGGATTCTTGCGTTCTGCCAGGAGGCGATTGGCCAGTCCCACCGTCTTGACCGCTTCACTGTCGTAAACTGCCGCAATCTTGACGCCGGATGCTTGTTCGAAGGCGGCCAGAATTGGCTCGGCATAGGTCATGTCCTGCGCGCAGTAAACCACCAGGCGATTCGTTGGGTCGCCAATCGTCTTCAACGCGATCGCCAGCAACAGGACGATAACAGGCACGGCTGCGACAACGATCCACTGGCAGGATTCGCCTCTGCCAAACTCGTCTCTTGGGAGTGTCTTGCGCGGGTGATGATGTTCGGTTGTCATAGGTTTTACGCGGTGCGGCGATGGTAATACCACCACTCTGCCAGCAGAAGAAGAAGCCCGAGCGCCGCCAGTGCGCGCCAGATTTCAATGCTCGCGCGTTGAGGTTTTGCGGCCACGATCCGGTTGCGCTCGCCCAGATTCAACTCGTCACGAGGGCCTATGCGACTCTCCTGTGCGTCCAGGAGGTTTACACAAAAAGTAATGGTGTTTGTGTCCAGTTGAACCTTGTACACACCCTGCTCGAAGGTTCGCGCAAAAACAAACTCTGGTTCTTTTGGGCTGATGGTGACCGGGTGCTCCTTGCCGGAAGGCGAGACAACCACAGCTGTTTGAACAGACTCAGGAAGCTGGAGGCGGAATGGCTCGCCGGCACGAACCATGAAGTATCCGCCCTGTGCGAGAGCCGGACGAAGCCACTCCACCGCGTTTGCAATAAAGATGGGAAACGACACTCGTAGCGGCCAATTGCTATCAAGCGGGTCGAATCCGGCCCATACGACACGCTGTCGCCCGAATTCTCCGGCTACCATGAGGCTCGCTTGCGGGCTGTCCAGCAATGATATTCCCCAAGCCGGCGGTTTCGCGGCTAAACTTTCGGCGATGCCAACCTCCTCGAAACCGGCGTATCTCATCAAAGGATGTGTCGATCTCCAATCCACGATTGAAGGTGCCCTGAGGCTGGTCACATCCGTGAACCAGTTCGTGTTCCAGGCTTTGAAGGCAAGAAGGTTAGCCGATGGCCATGTGTCCGGCTGCACGCCATCGATAACGACAATGTCAAACCGGGAGACTGGATCCTTCAGCCCCGTGCTGACCGTCAACACGACACCCTCAGTCGCACTGAGGGCCTTTTCAAGAAAACGGTTGCCGCGAGTGATCAACGCCACGTGCACAGGTTTCGGAAGCAGGCTGGATATGCTCGCGATGTTATCCACGGAAAGGTCGTCCGGCACGTTCAGCGTTGCCGTGTAAATGCCGTCCCGGTTCTGGTGTGCAGTGAATACTTCCGAGGCAGATTCACCTGAAGCAATCGTGATTGGCCGGGTCTCTACAAGGCGCCCATCAAAGTGGAGATCGAGGGAACCCACGGTTTCCTGGCCTGAGAAGTTTGCCACTGCAACATACACAGTGCGTTTGTCTGGATCCTCCGGGGATGGGCGGGAGTCGATAGCGCTGATGGCCAGGTTGTTGCTACCAATGCCGATTTTGTGATAAACCAGGGGCAAGCCGCGATTCTCAAATTCTCCAAGGGCGGCCGTAGCTCCGTCGCTAAACAAATGGATTTCCGCGTGTGGTTGGTCTCGCACCAGCGATTCGGCCATTTGCAATGCAGGCACAAGGCGAGTGGGGCCGTCCGAAGCCGTACAACCCTGCAACGCGCGCCGCAAGGCATTCTGGTTCCGTGTGGCAGATTGGCGCACCAAAGTCTCCGCGCCGGCCTGCACCACGACCATTTCCTCTCCTTGTCGCAGGTTGTCCACCCACTTAAGCGCCTCGGTCCTTGCAGCCTCGAAGCGCGATGGCTTGACGTCGGTGGCCTTCATTGAGGCCGAACCGTCAAGAATAACAACGCGCCGCTGTGCCGGTCGCGCCTCGGAAGGAAGGAACGGCCTTGCCAGGGCGAAAACCAAAAGAAGCAGCACCAGCAGTTGAAGAAGCAGAAGCCAGTTCTTCCGAAGTCTCTGGAAAGGCGCGCTTGCCTGTGACTCTGCCAGGAACCGACGCCACAAAAGAGTGCTGGGGACCAGCTTGACGATACGTCTGCGTTTCAACAAATAGAACAGAATCACTATTGGCAGTACCGTCAGGAACCAGAATGCAGCCGGGGCCAGAAAGCTCATGACCACACCTCCGCCCGGCGCAGTTGTCTCAGGAGAAAGTCCTTCAGGTCCGTGGATGAACTGGCGTGGAAGCAATTAATGTTCCGGCTGGAGCAGAATTCTTTGAGGCGGCCCAGAAATCCGTTTAAAGTTTTCCGGTAGGCTTTGAGTCTGAACTTTCCAAAGGTGACCTCCTCGGCCTGGCCTGTCTCTGCATCCACGAGCTTGAGGTCGCCGTAACTTGATGGGGATAGTTCATCAGGGGACAACACCTGGATTACATCCACCTGGCAGCCTCGTGCGACCAGTGCAGAAAGACCCGCCTCATAACCGGAAGGATCAAGAAAATCACTTAGCACGAGCGCCAAACCGGGGTGACGGATCTCGCACGCACTGCGTCTGAGGGCTTCGTTGACGCTGGATGGGCCACCCGCGGTGAGCGCCTCTATGTTTCGGAGAAAAGGGAGTGCGGACCGTTTGCCCCGTACGTTTCGCAGCGCAGCCCGGGCGACCAATTCCTCCATTGGCGCGCCCTGCAAAGGCTGTGGAAAGGGCATGACTGAGCACCGGTCAAAGCCGCACAAAGCCACGTAGCCTGCAGCGGCGGCAACCCGGCGCGCAAAATCAAATTTGGAAGGTTCTCCAAAAGTCATCGACTCACTGCAATCCAGGAATATGCGGACGGGAAGCTCCCGTTCCTCTTCGTATAATTTGAGGAATAACCTTTCCAGCCTGCCGTAGAGGTTCCAGTCGAGGTAGCGAAAATCATCCCCGGGGGTGTAGGTACGGTAATCGGCAAACTCCACAGACTGACCGCGGGCGCGGCTGCGTCTATCGCCTTTGACAGAGCTTTTTGCACGGCGAGAGGCCAGAAGCTGCAATCGCTCCAGTTGCCTCAGCAGTTCGGGGTTGAGCAGGGGACCGGACACTGTGCCTCCTTACGCCCCAACCATCGCGGCAGCTTCCGTTGGAACATCATTGAGAACCTGATCGATAATATGGTCTGTGGTGATTCCCTCGGCTTCGGCCTCGAAATTAAGGATCAATCGATGGCGCAACGCGGGATGCGCCGCGGCCTGAATATCCTCGTAGCTGGCATTGAAGCGACCTTCAAGAAGTGCGCGGACCTTGGCTGCGAGAAGAATGGATTGGCCACCGCGGGGGCTGCTGCCAAATCGAAGGTATTTGCTGGCTTTGGGCGCTGCAGTTTGAGTGCCGGGATGTGTTGCCAAAACGAGTCGCACGGCGTAATCCTGGACATGGGATGCCACAGGAACTTCTCTCACGAGCTTCATTAATTCGAGCAAACGCTCACCCGGAAGCACTTTCTTAACCTCCGCGAGGACGCCGGCGGTTGTTCGGTTGAGAACCTGTCCCAACTCGGAGGCCGAGGGATACCCGACGAGCAATTTGAAGAAGAATCGGTCAAGTTGCGCCTCGGGAAGGGGGTAGGTGCCCTCCTGTTCAATCGGGTTCTGCGTTGCGAGCACGAAGAAAGGCTCATCAAGGCGTCGAAGTTTGCCGCCTGCGGTTACCTGGTGCTCCTGCATCGCCTCAAGGAGCGCGGATTGGGTCTTGGGTGTCGCCCGGTTAATCTCATCGGCCAGGACGAGGTGTGCAAAAATTGGCCCGCGTTGAAACTCGAATTCCCTGCGCCCGCCGGGGGCCTCCATGACAATGTTGGTGCCAAGTATGTCTGCCGGCATGAGGTCGGGAGTAAACTGAACTCGGCTGAAGGAAAGGTCCAGCACCTCCCCGAGCGTGCGAACCAGCAATGTCTTCCCCAACCCTGGAACACCCTCGAGGAGAACATGGCCGCCCGCGAGAAGGGCGATCAACGTTCCTTCCACGATTTCGTTGTGACCCACAAATACCTTTGAAATCTCAGTGCGAATCGCGCTGTAGGTTTCGCGAAACAATCGAATCCGTTCTTCTGTGCTCATGCTAGTTCCTGATTTCGTCAAAATAGTTTTTTACGGACTCTCGGTAGGATCGAGGCACCTTCTCTTGAGAGAGTGCGCTGTCCGCCTCCGATTGCGCAGCTTCCGCGGCTTGCTCGTAGCCGACAGTGCTCTGACCTTTGATACCTACCCCCTTGAGCGAGATGCTTGGCATCTGTCCGCCCTGGGAGAATTGCCCGCGAATCTTTGTGGGTGATAACGGAGCGCCCTCCTGCCGTTCTGCGTCTGCACTTCTGGGGTCCATATCCGGACGTTGAAAACCCGAGTTGTCCACCATCTCACCGGGGGGGGCATCCCACTGCTGTGTGGCGTCGGCCCATGTCCCCACGCCCGCCCCGGGCCTGCTGCCATTACCGGCTCCAGGTCGTCTTCCTGGCTGCCAGCATTGGCCGGCTCCGATGCACATGGATGCCTGGTTAAGCGCATCGAGAGTCGCCATTAATGTTTCAGCATCCCCGAACTGCTGCATGAGACTTTCAAGCTCTTTGGCTGCGGCCTGAAGAGACGCGGCAGCCTCTCCTGACTTGCCGCATTGCATTTCTGATGCAGCTTTCTTGAGGTGGTCTGATACCCTCCCGTAATTCTCGGATGCCGGGATCGCTTTCTGCACCTCTTCCAGCACTTTACCGAGTTGGTCGGGGGACAGTCGGGAGTCCTGAAGCTGCCGAGCGAGTTTTGACAGGGTCTCGCGCGCGCTTTCCGCCTGGCCGTTCTTCAGTTGCTCGGCGAGGTCTCTGCCAATTCGGGCCGCTTGTTGCTGAAGGGCCTGAAGCGTTTTGCTCATTTCACTAAGCTTCTCAAGTTCACTCATGGCAGCCTCAAGCTTTTGCAGAAACCGGTCGGTTTGTTGTGCGGCGAGGGCTTCAATTGCGGCATCGAGCTCGGGCAGGTTTAAGCCGAGGGCTTGGGCCTGCCTTGCAAGCTCCGACAACCCCGCGGCGATTTCCTGATTTGCGCCGGCGCCCAAGCCCCCATCAGTGCTTGCTCTTGCGGTCTGCTCCATTCGCGCGAGTTTTGACCTCAGTTTGTCGATTTGTTCGAAGCTGCTCTCCGTGCCGAGTTGGTTTTTCAGAGTCTCTATCTGTTTTTGGAGTGCTTCACGCGAGGATACCTCACCTCCGGCAGATCTTGCCGCCTGGCGCATCTGCTTTAGAGCCGGATCATCTGCAAGTGTTTTAGCGCGGGCCCGAATCTTCTCGGCAGCGGATGAAATCTCCCGCATTGCATCCATTCTGGTCAACGTTGCCCTTTCCAGTCCCTTTCCCAGATCCATGGCTGTTTCCATCGCAACCTGTGTCGATTGCACTGTCGGAGGACGCTTCTCGACAAGCCGCCTTGATAATTCCGAAATCCTCCGGCCTGTTTCTCGAATATTCTCGGCGTCGGCCTGCCGTCTTTTCTGCAACTCGCTCCGTTGCTCCGGAACGAAACCCAGCATGGCCGCAGCCAGGAGGATGATAGCGGCAATCTTTGCGGCGGTGGTCAACCGAAAAGGCACGAGTTTGCGCGGGTCCACGCGGCTGGCATGGGCTGCGGCGTCAGTCAGAACGAGAGCCGCCCAATCGTTCGCTGCCGGCAACACTTCCAAAGCAGTGCTCAAACGCTCCTGTAGTGCCTGCTTGTGATCGACCCAGCGGGCGATCTCGGTGGTAGAAGGCCTCTTCCATGCGCAAGCGATCGCGCCGATTAGGGCGCCGACCAGGGGGAACGCCGCTCCCCAAAGTGGAATGTGGATTGGCAGCGGCCAGAGCTTGAAGGCTGCGATTGACAGCAGGGAAAGCAGCGCTCCCGCAAGAAGCCCCGCCCACAACCCGCTTAGTGCGGCAGCCATTCGGCGTCGTCGGGTCGTCTTACTGAGAACGTTGTGAATAGTATCAAGCTCGCTCACGGCTGCACTGGAAACGTGCCGTAAAACATTTGGTTTGGCCAGCGCGGAATGAAAAAGTGCCTTTTGGAAGCACGGGGGCAAGAATTCGTTCGAAACACAGAATTTCGGGAACTATTGCCAGAATGGGCTGATTTACTATCCTGAACGGGGTTGTCTAAGTTGCGAATCCGGCTGGGACGAAGGCACGTCCATATGATGCAGAATCAATATATACTTCTCGTTGAAGACGATGTGAACGACGCAGTCCTCATTCAGCGGGCGTTTCAAAAGGCCGGGCTTCGCGGATCCTTAAAGACGGTTCGTAGCGGCGAACAAGCTATTCAATACCTCAAAGGCACGGGGGAGTTTGCCGACCGTGCCGGCAACCCATTACCTTTCCTGGTTCTGCTGGATCTGAAAATGGCCGGTATGAACGGTTTTGACGTGCTCCAATGGCTGAAAGGACAGCCGGATCTGAAGCGGTTGCTGGTCGTTGTTTTAACGTCGTCTAACGTTCAGGCAGACGTTGACAAAGCTTACGAGTTGGGAGCGAACTCTTACCTGGTTAAGCCTGTGGGGTTTGACGAAATGGTCCAGATGATCCGTCGTTTCGAGGTTTACTGGATGGAAATCAACCGCGTCCCGTCTTCTCTTTCGCCGGGAAATCGCGCCGCGACAGCGACTAACTGACTATTGAGAGTTAAGGGCCGCTTCTCTGCGAAAGCTTGCTCGCGTTGAGGACCTCGTAGCACTTGGATAATAACTTTCAGATGACTTTGTTTGGACCTTATGATCAACGGGCGTAGTGTTGATTCCTGTTCGTGAGGAATCGGCGCAAAGGTCTTCCCGATCGTCAACATAGTGGAACCCGATTTGATTGTCAGTAGCTCGAAGGCGACAACGCATCCGATTGTGCTTCATGTGGACGACGACCCTAACGACACCGAGTTGATGCGTGCGGCAGCCCGGAGGATGGGCGCGGCGATTGTTTTGAAGGGTGCTGCCGATGTGACGGAGGCTATGTTCTATCTGTAGCGGCTGCTCCTGGACGGGGCGACACTCGAACCTGCGCTGTCACGTTTGATCCTTCTCGATTTGCATTTGCCCGAAGCCACCGGCTTTGAGTTTCTTGCATGGCTACGTGCCCGGCCCGGGTTACGGAACATCCCGGTCGTGGTGCTGTCCGGATCTGGATCTCATGCTGAGATTCATGAGGCCTACCTGGCCGCTGCGGCGTCTTACTTTGTGAAACCGCTCGGATTGGAATCTTTGATGGCCATGGTTTTGGAAATCAGCGACCGTTGGTGCAATCCCGGCCTGCGTGCTTGAAGTTCTCCGGGGTGAATCGCCTTATTGATTAGGCCCCAACATCCACGTTGTGTCCCAAGCTCCGATAACGCTGAAGCTTGTAGATCAACGCGCGTCGGCTGATGCCCAGAGCCTTTGCTGTCTCGGTCCGGTTATACCTGTGCTCACGGAGCGATTGAAAAATGGCCTGTCGCTCAATATCGTCGAGTTGTTGTTCCTGCGGAGCCTCTTGTGGCTGGGGGTCTAGTTGAGGAGAGCCACGAATGCGAGCAGGCAGGTGCTCCGAAAGGATCAAGTCCCCCTGGCAGAGCAGCGTGGCTCGCTCCATGGCATTGCGAAGTTCACGGACGTTGCCTGGCCAGGAGTAGCGATTGAGCACTTCGATAACCCCGGCAGAGAAGCGAGCACGTCCTCCAGTAAACTTCGCAACAAACGCCCTTGCTAGCGGCAGAATGTCTTCGATCCGCTCGCGCAAAGGCGGTATGTGCAACTCCACCACATTTAAACGATAGAACAAATCTTCGCGGAAGCGACCTGCTGTGACTTCCTCCTCAAGGTTGCGATTGGTTGCCGCCAAAATGCGCGCATCTGTGGTGATCTCCCGGTTGGAGCCGACCCTGTTGAAACGCCCTTCCTGAGTGACGCGGAGCAACTTGGCCTGGAGGGGAGGGGACATATCAGCCACTTCATCCAGAAAGATCGTGCCGCCGTTCGCCTGTTCGAAGCGTCCGATGCGTTGAGCGACAGCTCCGGTGAAAGATCCTTTCTCGTGGCCGAAGAGTTCGCTCTCAAGGAGGTTCTCAGGGATGGCCGCGCAATTCACCTTGATCATTGGACCCAGGGCCCTTGGGCTCCAGGCATGCACAACTTCCGCCAATACCTCCTTGCCCGCTCCGCTCTCGCCGGTGATCAGCACGCGGCTTTCGGATGGCGCTATCAACGACGCCTCCTGAAACACGGCGCGCATCCGTGGGCTCTCAGCGACAACATGTTCCGGCAGTTGCAGCTTTATCCGCGGTTTTGGTGAGCCTGCATCCTCAGTCCCCGTGGCATCCCGCAGGATCTGCAGCAACTCATCGAGATCGATTGGCTTGGCAAGGTAGCTGACGGCGCCATCCCGCATGGCTCCTACTGCTTCCCGAATATCGGCGTATGCTGTAACCAGCAGGACGGGGAGGACGGGGTACTCCTGACGCACTTTGCGCAACGTTTCCAGCCCCGACAAACCGGGCATGCGAACGTCAGAAACAATAGCATTGACCTGGTGTTGTCGGAGAAGGCCGAGGCCTTCCTGGCCGGAAGCTGCGAGAATCGTGACAAAGCCCTGCGCGCGCAGGAATGAATCTAACAGGCTACGTTGCCCCGGATCGTCATCCACGATCAGGACCCGCAGTGCTTCTGAAATAGAGCGGTTCTCGGGAGGCATCTTTTTACGGGCGGGATCTGTCCCGCCACGAGTGCAGAGCCTAGGACATGCCATAAAGAAACGCAATGCGTGAACGAAATGCGTGAGCGGCGGAGATTAATAATCCTACTGTAAATCGATATACACCACATCGAGTTGAGTTCCCGTTTGCCGTTTCGCGCCGGCGGGTGAATACTGAACACTTCATGGATTTGAAAACCAGTTTAACTGTTCTATTCACACCCGCAGATTTCGAAGCGCTGAGCCGCGAGGATCTTAGTGGAACCACTTGTGTGGTTTTTGACGTGCTTCGTGCTACGAGTTCGATCGTAACGGCCTTGGCGAACGGTGCGGAGGCGGTGATTCCAGTGGCAGACATACCGGAAGCGACAAAGATTTTCCAGGTGAATCCGGCTGTGCTGCTTGCCGGCGAACGCGATGGATTGCGAATTACCAGAAGAGCTGGCAGCAGTGTGGAATTTCACCTTGGCAATTCCCCAAGGGAATTTGTTCCGGAGACTGTCAGGGGCCGCACCATTGTGATGACCACGACGAATGGGACGCGCGCCTTGCGGGCGGCAAGGGGCGCTGACGAAGTCCTGGTGTCATCCTTCCTGAACCTGACGGAGACAAGCCGGCGAATACTGCGAAGCACGCCTCGATCGCTGGTCATTATATGCAGTGGCACTTTTGAGCAGACCGCATATGAGGACCTGCTTGCGGCTGGAGCTCTATGCGAAGAGATCTGGGGGGCCTACGCCAATGGTGACATGTCTGATTCGGTACTGATCGCAAAGAAGGCCTTCGGCGGCGCCAGAAAGAACCTTTTGGCAGCTTTAGGCGAGGCGCGCAATGGAAAGCGCCTGCTTTCAAGGCCCGAGCTAGCCGCCGACGTGGAGTTTTGCTCGCGAATAGATTCTGTGCCATTTCCGACACGACTTTTGCGGGATCGAGTTGTGAGGTGCTGAGAACGGATGTGGCACACCGACAGATTGTTATGGACCCGGGGTTTCCAGCCTGCGTCGCGGGTGAGAATCAATGTGTCAGCGCGCTGAGTATTGCGGATGCCGCTTGTTCGTGGGTGATTTCCTGCATGCATGGTAGTCCAACGGGGCACTCACGACGGAAACAAGGGGAGCAGCCCACTGTGGAGCGCAGGATTCTGTGATGTGTGCTGGATGTGTGGATAGCCGGACCGGTCAGAATGGGAGAGGTGCTGCCAAAAATGGCGACAACAGGTGTTCCCAAGGCCGCTGCCAGGTGCATTGGGCCGCTGTCATTCGTTAGCAGCACGCGCGCTTCGGACAACAGGGCCATAAGTTGTCGCAAAGAAGTTTTTCCGGCCAGATTCTGTGCGGTCCCGGCTTGCGCGCGATTTAAGGCAGATGCAACAGATTCGCACAACGGCGCTTCGCCCTTTGTCCCGAAAATAATCCAGAGCGGAGGGGGGAGGCCGGACTTCAACATCCGCCCAACGCTCAGAGCTGTGGCAATAAAACGTTCGGCTGGCCAGCGTTTGGCTGGACCGTACTGGGCTCCGGGATTCATTCCCAGCACAGGCCTTTGCGCGGGCAGGTTAAAGGTGGTTGTTATGCCGCGAACTTCTGCTTCTGAGACTTCCAGTCTGGGTGTCAGCGGTCGGGGGTCGGTTCCGAAAAGCGCCGCTGCCAGATGCAGATAATCGTATGCTTGGTGGGAGTCCGAGGACTCCAGCGGTCTGGCTCCGGGGCCCTGGCGCAGGCGGTTCCTGACCTCGGAATCGCTGAGTTTGTGCATTCGGACCCGGCTGAGCCTCTCATGAACTGTGCGGGTTAGAAACCAGTTTCTCATAGGGATGGACACACCTGCGCGGACCGGAACGCTGGCCAGCCACACTTCCAGAGCGCTTCTGTGCGAATTCGGAAGCACCAATGCGGCGTCAAAGTTTAGTTCTCGAATGCGGCGGGCCACTCTGAAGAGTCCTTCATCCTCACGAAAACTCAGCAAACCGCTAACTGCCGAGTGATGTTCGTAAAGGCCTTTGAGTTTCTCCGGGACAAGAACCCTGATTTCGGATGAGGGAAGCTTCTCCCTCAGGCGCATCAAAGCGGGTGCAGCCATTACGGCGTCCCCGAGCCAGTTCGGGCTGCGAACGAGAATCTTATGAGGCAGATGAATAGGGGTGTTCACCTGCGTGGAGGCGGTGCTTCCGAACGAGTCAGAGACGTCCGATTTCTCGATCTCTCACTCTTCCACCTGTTATGCACCCAGAACCAGTTCGCAGGATCCTGCCGCACTGCCGTTTCAAAACTGCGATTCACGTCCAACATAATATCGCTTGTCTCGCGTGGGCGTCCGTTCTCGTGAGTGGGAATTTCACGCCCGACCTCCACGCGCCATCTGGCGAGCCCGACACGAAAGCAAAACCCCGTGATCAGGCGGCAATGGTATCGCAGTGCAAAGACTGCAGGCGCGGCAGAAGTGGAGCATTCCTGACCGAGAAAAGGAAGGCGCAATCCATGTCTTCCGGCGTGCTGATCGGCTAGGAGGCCGAGCGCGACACCTCCTTCATTCATGAAAGCACGGAGCGGAGCAGCATCAAACCTGCGTTCAAAAAACCTGCAGCCAGACTGTTCGCGGAGTGCCTGCATCAGCGCATTCAGCGAGGGCTGACGCAGGCCCCGGTAGGTTGTTGCGAATTTGTGAGCGGGGAAGCAATGGCCAAGCCGGGCGTAGAGCTCGAAATTGCCGAAATGCCCGATGGCGCCAATGAAGCTTTCGGAGGCCTTGGGAGCCTGAGCTTCGTCCGGAAAACCGCAGAATTCGAGGTGTGGGCGCAGTTCATCGAGTGACATGGAAGCGGTTTTTACCGCGGAAACAAAGTTTTCGCCGATTCGTCGAAAGTTCTCGCGCGCTATGGCTTGGATTTCCGCGGGAGACTTTTCCTTTTCAAAGCACATGGTGAGATTGTGAATGGCAACCGACCGATGCCGACGATCGAGGATAAAGGCAAGGATGCCGCAGGCTCTGCCGATGCGGGCCACCCAGGCCAGGGGCAGCGCCTGGACAAGGCGGATCAAAGCCTTCGCGACAAAATAGAGCAGCATGTTCATCTGAAGCAGATTTTCCGCACGCAATCCTGAAAGTCGGCAGCGCCGCTCAGAATTTTGATCTCCACTCGCATAAACAGAATGGGCAGATCACGCCTGTCTATTTTGGGAAAACGGACGGCGTCTTTTTGGGTGGTAATGATAGCCTGGGCCTGGCGTTTCTTGCTGCGGTTGATGGCGTTGAGCACCTCCTGCTGGGTGAATCTGTGATGATCCGCGAAACGCTTTGTATAAACCAGTTCAGCCCCAAGCTGGACGAGGCTTTGCTCAAAGCTCTCCGGCTGGGCGATGCCGCTGAAGCTGGCGACTTTAAGGCCCTTGACGTAGGATAGATCTTCCCGCTTTCCGGTGAAGACGTCTTCGAGGTACAACGGGTGGTGAATGCACTCGATAATTCCAGCTTCAGGATTTAGCTCCGCAATCCTGCGTCGCAGTTCCCCGGTGTTGCCGTCGCTTTTGGTAATGAATACCACGCTGGCGCGGGAAAGGTGCGAAGGGGGCTCCCGCAAAGTTCCGCGGGGCAGGAGGCGGTTGTTGCCAAACGGTTGCTGGCGGTCGATGAGCACGATGTCCTGCCTGCGGCCGCGCAGCTTCCAGTATTGAAAGCCATCGTCCAGGAGCAGCGTATCGCATCCGTACTTCTCGATAGCATAGCGGCCGCTCTTCACCCGGTCCTTATCCACGAGCACGACGACATCCTTCAGATTTGAAGCGAGCATATAAGGTTCGTCACCCGCCATCTCAGAATCGAGCAGCAGATTCTTGCCGTCAGAGACTACGCGTGGAGGCGTCGTGTCGTCGCGGAGAAATATCTTGTTGAACGCCCGCTTGTGAAGCGGCGTGGGTTTTGAACGGTAACCGCGCGACAGAATGGCAACGTTTCGACCCTGGTCGCGAAGCTCGCGGGCAAACTTTTCGACCACAGGCGTCTTGCCAGTGCCGCCAACGGTGAGGTTGCCAATAGCGATGACCTGCACGCCGAGCGTCGAGTCTCGCAGGATGCGGGCCTTGTAAAGAAACCGCCGCGCTTTGACGGCGACCATGAAAAGCTGGGAACAGCCGAAAAGCAGAAAACGAACGGTAGAGGCTTTTACGCCACGCCGCTCTCCGAGGATGACCTCCAGCAGGAAGGCTTCCAGGTTCTCAGTCCATGCACGGAAACTCTCTCGCACGCGAGGCTAGTTTGCCAAGCCTTGAGAGCCGCCGCAACAGGAAGGCAACGCAGAAAGGCAACTTTTGACACTTTTGATTCCAAATCCCTGGCAGACAGGAGACGCCCTGACCCGTTGCATCCAGGTTTGGGTATTCCAGGGTGATGCTTGCCATGCAAGGCCGGGAGCTTCATCCTGATTGAAAAGATGATTAGCCAGCGATGAGCGCCACAATACATGGTATGAACGCCGCCGCACAAACCGAGGCACACAGCGAGCGGGAGATCCTCAGAAGAATTACATGGCGTTTAATGCCTCTCTTGTTCCTGTGTTATATCATCGCGTACGTCGACCGGATCAACGTCGGTTTTGCCAAGCTGCAGTTGCGCGAAGCGCTCGGTGTGGATGAGCAGGTGTGGGGCAGCGTCTATGGGCTGGGGGCAGGACTCTTCTTCTTCGGCTATTTCCTTTTTGAGGTGCCCAGCAACCTGGTGCTTCAGCGGGTCGGAGCGCGTGTCTGGATAGCAAGGATCATGATTGTATGGGGCCTTATAAGCGCCTGCATGCTGTTCATGAGCAGCAAGTCGATGTTCTATGTCATGCGCTTCCTCCTCGGCGCGGCGGAAGCGGGCTTCTTCCCCGGTGTCATTCTCTATCTGACCTACTGGTTTCCCAACCGGGAGCGCGCGCGCGCCATTGCTTTGTTCGCCATGGGTGGTGTGATCGCGGGGATCATTGGATCTCCGCTTTCCGGAGCGATTCTGGGGATGAATGGCTGGAAAGGGCTTGCCGGCTGGCAATGGCTTTTTTTGATCGAAGGAATTCCAGCGGTTCTCGTGGGTTTTTATGTGTTGATTAAGCTGCCTAACGGACCCCACGAGGCACGGTGGCTGGCGGATGGCGATAAGCAATGGCTAAAAGCGCGTTTGGACCAGGAAATCAATGATTCCGATGAACCCACCCGCAACCGTTTAAGTGAGGCGTTCAAGAGCGGCCGTGTGTGGATGCTATGCCTGATGTACTTCCTGCTGAATGCTGGCGGCTACGGATACGAAATGTGGTTGCCATCAATCATCAAAAGCTTCTCCGGCACAAGTGACGTCGTGGTGGGATGGCTGAACGCTATTCCGTACCTGGCGGCGGCGGCGGGCATGTTCCTGGTCAGCCGGCACTCGGACAGAACGGGTGAAAGGCGTTGGCACGTGGCTGCGGGCGCCCTCTGTTCCGCGATTGGTTTTGCACTGAGCAGCTATTTCCAGAATCCGTTTCTGGCCATGGCGGCTTTGACCATGGCTTTCGTGGGTCTGAAGGCGGCGCTCGGGCCATTTTGGGCGCTTGGAACCGCATTCTTGAGCGGCACCGCTGCTGCCGGCGGCATTGCCCTGATAAACTCCGTAGGCAATCTTGGAGGGTTTGCGGGCCCGGCAATTGTCGGGATTGTGAAGGACCGCACAAACAGTAGCGTCGCGGCCCTCGCCCTCCTCGGAGGTGCCTTGCTGCTGATGGGCTTGCTGTCACTGACGATTCGCACGAAACCCATGCGTTCGGCTCAACGAAAAAGTTGAAACCTGAGAGATTGGGTCTCGGAGGCTCAATCTTTTGAGAGGGTTGTGGTGATCACGAAGCGCTTTTAGCCTGTTTCGCCTGTTTTGCCTTGCAAGTTGGAAGACAAATGTCTGTAGTAATCATGTCGATTTGAAGCAACTTTTTCTGGTTTCCGGGCGACCACTCCCCGGAGGCTTTGTCGGGCGAGACAATGGTAAACGTAATCACAGATCCGGATTGCACTGGCTATGCGCATCCGGGGCACCCTGAGCGCCCCGAGCGTATATCCAGGACGATCGCTTTGCTCCGCAAGCAATCAGCAGTGGACATTTCATGGCTGAGTCCCGATGCATGCCCCGATGAAGCCATTCTGCGAGCGCACATCTCCGACCATATTGCGCGTCTCCAAATGCCCAGAGATTTCGATTCGGACACACCGTACGTTGACGGCATTCTCGACCGTGCTCGCGTTTCGGTGGGTGCGGCTATTAAGGGATTGGAACTCGCGTTGCACGGGCAATCTGTGTTCTCACTCATGCGTCCGCCAGGCCATCACGCAACCAAAGCGCGCGCGATGGGTTTTTGTTATCTCAACAATGCAGCCATCGCCGCACTTGCTGCTCTCGCCCGGGGTGTCAGGCGGGTAGCGGTATTCGATTTTGATGTTCATCATGGCAATGGAACGGAAGCTATCCTCGTGGACGTGCCCGGAGCCGCATTTTTTTCAGTGCATCAGTTCCCGTGTTATCCTGGAACGGGAACGCGAAATGTTGGATCCAATTGCTTCAACTACCCCGTGCCGCCGAAGACGCAACGTTCCGAGTACCGGCACATCCTCCTGGACGCTTTGGAGCACATGGGAAAGTTGGACCCGGCGCTGGTGATTGTCTCTGCGGGTTTCGATGCTTTTGTTCATGATCCGCTCGGACAGCAGATGCTCGAATTGGAGGATTATCACTGGCTTGGTAGCCGCATGAAGGCGTTGTCGCTTCCAGCGTTACACCTTTTGGAGGGTGGGTATAGCGAGCAACTTCCGGAGCTGATACACGCTTACCTTGCAGGCACCAACGGCGCAGGGGCGGCCTGAATGGGCTATGTGCAGTACGAATCCAAAAGTCTTACCCATTCCAGCGGCCGGTAAGAGGGTAGATCGTAACTGCACCGCACTGTGCACAGCGATGCGCGGCATGCTCCTCTCCGCTTTCGACAACTAAGTTTTTAGCTTCACCCGACCTAAACCAAAGGTGTTGATGAGAGAGACCTACCAGTAAAAACCCGAATACCGTGCCACGAACGCAGGCGGTGCCAGCAACCATTCGACCTCCGCAATGGGGGCAGTTGATCTCAGGTGCGCGCATGACGTTCTTTTGCCCAAAATTCTGGCGGTGATGTATTTCGTTGTCAAAGGCCAATCACAGGGTCTTCATGGCAAACGCATTTAAATCTCCAATAAACGGAGCGGATAGGTATGAACCCATTTCGTTTCCCTTCTGAGTTTTCTCGGGTTTCTTCTGTGGGCTGCAGGGCTTGACGATGCCTTAAATTGCTGTAAGTTCAGTAATATGAGAAGTAATCCAATAATCCGACAACTCGTAGCCCATTGGGGCCAGATGGCCCGACGCTGGGGTATCTCTCGCATGGTCGCTGAAATTCATGCGCTCCTTTTCTTCTCTGCTCGCCCGATGCCTGCCGATGAATTGGTCGAGACGCTCGGTGTTGCACGCTCCCACGTCAGTAACAGCCTCAAGGAACTGCAAAACTGGGGTGTCATCAAAGTCGTTCGACTGGAGGGGGACCGTCGGGACCATTTTGAATCGATCAAGGACACGTGGCAGTTGTTTGAGGTCTTATTGGAGGAGAGGAAACGCCGTGAACTGGATCCAACTCTGCAGTTGCTTCGAGAAATGTCAGCCCAGATGCCTCAGGAACCTGATTCCTCACCAGTGCGCCAGCGAGTTGCTGAGATGCTGGCCTTCTATGAGGAGGTCGATCGGTTTTACGGAGAAGTGCGGCGGCTACCCTTATCGGCCCGGGTAGCTTTGCTGCGGGTTGGAGGGAAGATCGGGACGTGGCTTCGATAAAGTTTTTTGTGTCTGAGTTTCAGAGGCTTCTGAAATATGAGAAATGCCACCCACGCTGTCACCGGCGCTTTCGGCTTCTCCGGCAGATACATCGCTCAGCGGTTGCTCGACTCCGATTGCCAAGTTATCACACTTACCAATTCCCCTGGTCGGCCGAATCCATTTGGTGGACGAATCAAAGCCTACCCGCTGGATTTCGATGATCCAGCGGCCCTGGTTCGCTCGTTGAAGGGGGTCGAGGTTCTCTATAACACCTATTGGGTGCGATTCAACTCGGCCAAGTTCTCCCACAAGGAAGCCGTTCGCAATACCGAGGTTTTGTTCCATGCAGCGAAGCGGGCTGGCGTCAGGAGGATTGTTCACGTAAGCATCACCAATCCGGACAAGTGCAAACACCTCCCGTATTTTGTCGGCAAAGCTAAATTGGAGCAGTCGCTCAGAGAAACAGGGATAGGTTACTGCATTTTGCGGCCGGCAGTGCTGTTCGGTCGGGAAGACATCTTGATCAACAACATTGCCTGGGCATTGCGGCGATTTCCTGTTTTTGCGCTCTTCGGCCGTGGAGATTACCTTCTGCAGCCTATTCACGTGGATGACTTCGCGGGTTTGGCCGTTGAACAAGCGCACGATGAACAAAACCGTGTCATCAACGCAATTGGCCCAGAGACATTCAGCTATCGTTCTCTTGTTCAAATGCTGGGTGAGTCTATTGGCAAGGCACGCACGCTGATAAGCGTTCCTCCTCGTGCGGGTTACTTCCTGGGCCGGATTGTGGGCGCTTGGATGAAAGATGAATTTATCACTTGGGAAGAGGTGCTTGGGCTCAAGGCAGGCTTGTTGCATGTGGATGCGGCTCCGCTTGGACGGACTCGCCTGAGCGATTGGGCGCGACAACACCGGGAGGCCCTTGGCCGCCGTTACGCAGGTGAAATGGCCCGGCGACTGGATCGGCAACTTGATTATGGGGATCCAACATCGCCTCGATAATTCTGGAGGGGACCGGCGGTCTGGGGCACAGACCCTTACGTTCGATCAAAACGATTGGTCGACGGGGATTTGTTGCTGAAGCACCATAACGATTATTGACCTTCTCTCATTGGTTGCATACTGTCTGCCCTCGATCTGAGTTTACTCCGGAACCTCCGGAGAAATGCATTTTTACCTATGGCAAATACGATCTTAGTGGGCGCGCAGTGGGGCGACGAAGGCAAAGGCAAAATCATTGATGTCCTCACGGAGCAGGCCGATGTGGTCGTGCGCAGCGCGGGCGGGAACAACGCGGGGCACACGGTGCATATCAAGGGCAGGAAGTATGTCCTGCACCTCATTCCTTCCGGGATTCTCAGAAAGGGCAAGACTTGCGTGATCGGCAACGGTGTCGTTGTGGACCCTGTAAGCCTGGTAAATGAGATTCAGGGGCTTCGCAAACTTGGAATCAAGGTCGAACGCAACCTGTTTCTCAGTGAGACGGCGCACGTTGTCTTCCCATATCATCGGGATCTGGATGCGGGTCGTGAGCAGGCCAAGGCCGGACAAAGAATTGGCACGACAAAGCGGGGCATCGGGCCGGCCTACGGGGACAAGGCGGCACGAACGGGTCTTCGGGTTCTGGATCTCATTAAGCCCGAGAGCTTCAGGATGCGATTGCAGGAGAAGATTAAAGAGAACAACGAGATTCTCAAGACCTACGGTGCGAAAGCCCTCTCATTCAAGAAGGTGTATGAGGAATACCGGAGTGCCGCCGATTATCTGAAACCTTTCGTGACAAACACGGTTGTGCTGTTGCATGAGGCTTTGCGCAGAGGCGATGACATTCTTTTTGAAGGGGCGCAGGGCACGTTTCTGGATATCGACCATGGCACGTATCCATATGTCACCTCTTCCAGCACGACAGCCGGCGGAGCCTGCACAGGATCAGGAATCCCGCCCCATCGAATGGACCGCGTGGTGGGTGTAATGAAAGCCTACACGACTCGTGTCGGCGAAGGACCTCTCCCAACTGAGAGTGTGGAGATTGCGGATCTTCTGCATGGCATGGGACGAGAATTTGGCGCCACGACAGGGCGCCCGCGGCGGTGTGGCTGGTTCGATTCGGTCGCCACCCGTCACGCTGCGATGGTCAACGGAATCGATGACTTAGCCATCACGAACCTTGACGGACTTGACACTGTCGAGACCATCAAGGTGTGCGTTGCCTATCGTGACGGACGAAAGCGTTACGATTATGTCCCGAGCGACATCGAAGTTCTGGCACGTTGTACTCCTGTTTATGCTGAGTTTTCCGGTTGGCAGACGCCGACAGATGCTGCACGCTCCTACAAGCAGCTTCCGTTAAAAGCTCGAGAGTATCTCAAAGCAATCGCCGAACTGACCGGCGCCCGGCTCGCGATCGCATCCGTCGGGCCTGGGCGCGAGCAAACGATCGTTCTTTGAAGACTCCACAGGCACACCTGAGTGGGGAGGCCAAAGCATCCCTTCCGAGGCACGTTGCCATCATCATGGATGGCAATGGACGCTGGGCCCGGCAGCGCAATTTGCCACGGGTCGAGGGCCATCGCACCGGCGCCGAGTCGGCGCGAGTCATCATCCGGACCGCAGGAGAGCTTGGAATAAAGTACCTGACACTTTACGCGTTTTCCGTGGAGAACTGGAATCGTCCCAAGGACGAGGTGGATTCTTTGATGAAGTATCTCGTTCACTATTTGAAAACGCAGACGCCAGAGCTGAACAAGAACAATGTGCGGCTTCAGGTCATCGGGCAGATTTATCGGCTTCCGGAGCCTGTGCAGGAGCATCTAAAGAAATCGATGGCTACGCTTTCGCGAAACAACGGGTTGACGTTGATCATGGCCCTGAGTTATGGCGGAAGGACGGAGATTGTTGAGGCTGTGAGAACCATTGCCGCGAAGGTCAGGGCAGGGGAGATGGACCCGGCAGAAATTACCGAGCAAGTATTCGCCCAGCATCTTTACACAAGGAACGTGCCTGATCCGGATCTTCTGATAAGGACGAGCGGCGAGATGCGCATCAGCAATTTCCTTTTGTGGCAGATTTCATACTCGGAACTTGTGTTGACACAGACCCTTTGGCCGGACTTTCGCAAAGCTGAGTTTTACGAAGCTCTTGAGGAATACGCTCGAAGGCACCGCCGATTCGGCGCTTTGTAGCCACCAGTATAGATTCTTTCTCCCAGTCTGTCTCGGGGTTGTTTTTCATCAAGTTGTGGCCCGGACGCATCTGATGCTCAACAAGACTCGATTTTCGAAGAAAGACTTGCGCACACGGAGGATTTGTTTCTAGCGTAATGCATTGTCGGCGTGCGCCTGCGGAATCGGGTGATGAACCTTACCTTGCCCGCTCAAGGTTGTTGACGCAGGAGCCTTTCGACTGGAGGTTGTTTACTTGTCTCGATCATGAGTGCCAAACCGAAGAAAAGCAAAAAGTCCGACCGGCTCAGGAAGGTTTTAATCATTCTGTCCAACCGACTGAATCGGCTTCAAAAGCCACGTTTCATGGTCGTGGAATGTGACGATCTCGGCGGCATTCACAGCGAGAAACCAGTTCGTTCAGAACCCGCCGAAGCCGTATTCGATGAGGTTTGGGAAAACGACGAAGGGAAAACGGACTTTGCCTCCTGCCACAGGTTCAGCCGGAAATACGGACACAAGCTGCAGAAAAAGGCTTGAGACTGCCGGCTTGTTGCAGTGTTCTGGGGCAAGCCAAGAGAGGAGTAAGTCTCTGAGTTGCTCGCCCCCTGGCGAGATATTAACTTCGGTTCGCCTGCACTTCAGAGAATAAAAAAGCCCGGCTTCCGCCGGGCTATGGTTGATTTTATTTCTGAGACATCTTAGTAGCGATCACGGCGCCCGCCGCCGCCAAAATCGCGGCGTCCGCCGCCGCCGCCGCCTGAAGGACGTTCTTCACGAGGGCGGGCAATGTTGACTGTCAGTGCGCGGCCGGCAAGTTCCTTGCCGTGCATCGCCTGAATTGCCTTTTCAGCTTCTTCCTGTGTGCTCATGGTTACAAAGCCGAACCCGCGCGGACGCCCCGTTGCGCGATCCATCATCAGGTTGGCTTCGACGACCGTGCCGTGCGCAGCAAACGCATCCTGCAGGTCATTTTCGGTGATGTTGAAGGAAAGATTTCCCACAAACAGTTTTGCACTCATCTATCTTTAACTGTCTTAGACTGACTTCGCTGTCTCCGAACTGTTCCCGACTGCCGGGTTTCAAATCCACACTGAACCAGGGTTCACCTGTGATTTACCATGCTCCGAGAGCCTAAGTATCTACAGACAGGATGAAAATGACCATTTTAAGAAAAATAGCAAGCATTAATTAGTGCGTTGCATCATGCCATGCGGGTCTGTGGCGGCGTAACAACATGTCTGTAAACATCTTCCGGATTGTATAATCCCGGAGAAAACTCCAGCGCCCAGCCCTCGCTCTCCGCAACTATTGCGTGTGCCACCTGCGGTTGCACCTGCACCAGACATCCCGCTCTCGCAAGGATTGCAGCACGTTTTCCGGTTTGCAGCTCTTCAAAGATGAATCTGGCTGTTCCTCGAATGACATAGACCATTTCGAACTTGCTGCGGTGAAAATGGTTTCCCCGAATGGCTCCTGGGCGCAATTCGATCGCTGCGATATAACGCGCACCTTCCGGTGAGTTCCATACCTGTGCCAGTTCACCCTGAGGAAGTTGCAGCCGCTTGGAGGCTGGGGCAGTTGCGCTCTGTGCTCCCTGAAACTCAGGGAGTTGCCTTACTAAAACCTTTCCCTCAAACAGGGTTTCCCCCGATGGATCCGCATTCATCAGGTCATAATGCACCCGCCGGCTGCGACAGGCAACCGGCGGGCGTGCAAAAACATGCGGTATTCGGCTACAGTGTGATCTCGGCTTTGTAGTCGCCTTCCTTGCCCTCTCGGCTCAGAGTGAAACCAACTCTCTTGCTGACAGTGTGCATACCGTGGTTTTCAGCGAGGATGCTTGCCGTGATCCGCCCGACCTTCTCGTCTCGTCCAATCTGCACGAGCCGGCGCAGAAGTTCCGTGCCGAGTCCGTTCCGCTGGTACTTGTCGCTGATGACAAGCGCAAACTCCGCTTCGTTGAGGCCGCGAGCCTTCGTGAGACGGCCCACACCGATAATTTCCGTTTTGCTTCCTGCCCGATGCTCGGCGACGAGCGCGATTTCGCGGTCGTAGTCGTTGAAGCACATGCGTATGAGTCGCTCGTGTGCGATGCGCTGGTCCAGCTTCAGAGCGCTGAAGTAGCGGTAATAGACGCTTTCTTCGGACAACGTCTTGTGGAAGTCCACCAGCAATGGTTCGTCCTCGGGGCGGATCGGCCGGATCGTTACGGGCGTGCCATTCCTGAGCTTCCAGCTTTCGACCCATTGATTCGGGTAGGGCCGAATGGCAGGCTTGGGCAGCTTGCTCTCCGGGGCGTCCTTCGGCAGCACAACCACCCGCGCGTCGAGTGCGAGCAGACGTTCGTGCGAAGCCAGCAGGGGGTTGATATCGATTTCGGTAATCCAAGGCTGCTCCACCACCAGATAGCTGAAGCGCACCAGCAACTCCTCAAGGGCTGCCATGTTCACCGGAGGACGTCCGCGCACGCCCTGCAACGCTTTGTAGATCTTGGTCAACTCCATCAGCCGGCGCGCAAGTGTTGCGTTCAGCGGCGGCAGTCCGAGCGCGCGGTCCTTGTAAACTTCGACCAGTTGTCCGCCCGAGCCGAACAGCAGCACGGGCCCGAACTGGCTGTCCACGCTGCTGCCAATAATGATCTCGTAACCGTCCAGCTTGATCATCGGTTGGACGGTCACTCCCTGGAAGTGCTCCTTGCCCGCGTGCTTTGTCACGCCGTCTTCGATCTTCTTCCAGGCGGCTTTCACAGCGTCTGCGTTCTGAAGGTTCAATTGCACGCCGCCGACGTCTGTCTTGTGTGTGATTGTTTCCGAGTAGAGCTTGAGCACGACCGGGAAACCGATTTCACCGGCGAGTTTCACTGCCTCAGCCTCACTCCGGGCAATCCTCGTCTCGACAGTGGGGATGCCGTAGGCTGCGAGCAGTTGCTTGGACTCGAACTCCGTGAGAATTGTGCGTCCGCTGTCGCGCACAGCCTGGATGATGGCTTTCGCCTTAGACTGCGGAGAGGATCCGCCGTTCAGGTTGTATTCGATCTGCGCGGGCGTTTCATAGAGCGAGCGCAGATTGTAACTATACCGATACATGTAGTAGAACGCCCTTGCCGCGGTGTCGGGGTATTTGTAGGTCGGGATGCCTGCCGCGTTTAGAATGTCGTCTCCGGGTTGCACCTGATCCGCGCCCATCCAGCAGGTGAGCAGCGGCTTTCCCGGGACTTTTGCGAACGGCTTCAGCGCTTCGGCGGTTCCCACAGGATCCGTCATGGCTTGTGGCGTCAGGATCACGAGCATGCCATCACTGTTCGGGTCCTTGGCTGTCACCTCCACAGCTTTTGCGTAACGGTCCGCAGCCGCATCGCCGAGCACGTCCACAGGGTTGCTGTGGCTCCAAGCGGCGGGCAGGAACGAGTTGAGCTGCTTCATGGTATCTTCCGAAAGCTCCGCGAGCTGGCCGCCGCTGCTGATCAGCATGTCGGTAGCCAGCACCCCCGGGCCGCCGGCATTTGTGATGATCGTGAGTTTCGGCCCTTGCGGTCGCGGCTGTTTGCCAAGCACCTCTGCCATGTCAAACAGCTCCGCGATCGTTTCTACCCGCAATACGCCCACCCGCCTGAAGGCCGCGTGCAGCACCTCGTCACTGCCGGTGAGAGAACCGGTGTGAGACGCCGCCGCTTTTGCTGCTGCTTCTGTGCGGCCGACCTTGATTACAATGATGGGCTTGGTGAGCGCCACTTCCCGTGCTGCTGAGAGGAACGAGCGCGCATCACCCACCGTTTCCATGTAGATAACAATGCTCTTGGTATTCGGATCATCGCCCAGATAATAAATGAGGTCGCCCCAGTTCACGTCGAGCATTGAGCCGATGGATACAAATGAGCTAAAGCCCACGTTATTCCGCAGGCTCCAGTCCAGGATGCCTGTGCACAGTGCGCCCGACTGGCTGAGGAAACCAACCGATCCCGGTTTGGCGATGGTGGTCGCGAAGGTCGCGTTTAATCCCGTTTTGGGCACCATCACGCCAAGGCAATTTGGGCCGATGAGGCGCATGCCACCTTTGCGTGCTTCAGCGAGCACCTGACGTTCGAGTTCAACGCCCGCAGGGCCCGTTTCTTTGAAGCCTGCTGAGATGATCACGGCACCCTTGACTCCTGCTTCCGCACACTCTTTGATCAAGCCGGGAACGGTTGCCGCGGGGGTCGTGATGACTGCCAGGTCAACCTTCTCGGGCACAGCGGCGATTTTCGGGTATGCTTTAACGCAGAGCACGCTGGAACGTTTCGGATTCACCGGGTAAACCGTGCCTCCGAAGCCGCCGCGACCCATATTCTGAAATACTGTCCGCCCTACCGAGCCCGGGTTTTCTGTTGCGCCGATCACCGCCACAACCTTCGGATCGAAGATCGAGTTCAACGGGTGACTGGCCACCTGGTGGAGAATGTCGTGTGCCGCTTCCGGACGCTGCGTGTTCTTGCTCGTGTTTGTTTCCATGTATAAAACTCAGTTTCTAATTGTTGTGTAAGACCGATTTCTGAAATCACCTGTCCAGTTCTGGCCTGTGTGATCCGCCAATCGAGATGCGCAAAGCTATAAGAATGCTCAAAACTGCAGTAGCGTTCCTATTCGCACCACTGATTGTGCACGGGTGGATTTTTTCAAACTTCACAGGCTTTGGCAATCCTTGACCGCTTTTTGTCTGCAGGCAGCCATAGCCACCGCACCTGAGATTCGGGCGGGCTTGCACGCATGCCACGATGCACCTTGACCGGCAGGTTGCGTTCGACGAACGCTTCGCCGGTGAAACTGCTTCTAAATGGGCGCCCTGAGTTTGGAGCGGATTCGGCCGTTTGTGCAAACCACGGAGTAGCTATGTTTGCCACGAATTTTATCTCGATAGAACTCCCCTCCGGCGGACTCGGCAATGAAGCCCCCTGCCGCTATGTCCCAGAGTTGAAGGCCACGCTCGACGTAGGCATCGAAACGCCCGCCGGCCACATAAACAAGCCCCAAGGCGGCTGAGCCCATAATCCGAATCTTACGCACGCGCCGTGCCAGCCGGAGCATGTAAGGC
This sequence comes from uncultured Verrucomicrobiota bacterium, assembly GCA_964401575.1. Taxonomy (GTDB): domain Bacteria; phylum Verrucomicrobiota; class Verrucomicrobiia; order Limisphaerales; family UBA8199; genus CAYNZC01. The sequence goes on along the minus strand of CAYNZC010000017.1, from coordinate 3,582 downwards.
ATTGATTTGGAAATGTTGGTGGACGTCTTCGCAAAACCGATGGATACAACCGTCTCGCGAAGTTCGGTGTGCCTGCTGACGCGAACGGGCTTTCCGTTCAATAAGGCTGGTTTGGCTGCCATGGCCGTCCACAACTCACTGCAAAAGGGATCGTAAACGACACCCGAGATCGTCGCGTAGCTGTCCTCGAAGGATGCCTTCTTCCCGGGTTGATACTCCTGTAAGGCGATGGACACCGCGGCATGCGGGATGCCGTACGAAAAATTGACGGTCCCGTCAATTGGGTCTATGACCCAGCGAAACCTCGCTTTGGCATCCCCTGAAATCCCCTCTTCGCCGAGGATGGCCATTTCGGGGAAAGACCGGCCCAGGTCCGTCTCAATGATTTTTTGGCAGCGCACGTCCAATTCCAGCTTTATGTCGTGGCAGGTGACCGCATTTTGCTTTTTGGGTCGGTGGAGGTTTGCTTTCATGAGTGCCCCGGCGCGAAGTGCGGCTGCAATAGAAGCCCGGTGTGCTTTGCGTAGATTGAACGCATCTTGTTTCATTAGAAAGGCAACCTATATTGCCGTTTGCGCCAGTCCAGCAAATGCTTACGGCAACCAGGCTGCTGTTACACCTTCCGGTGATTGTTTGCGAAGGAATTGAATGGCGATTACTTCGAGCGCAGAGCGATTTGCGGACTTTGTGCAGGTGTAATCAAATACGTTGCGGTCGATGGCTTGGCGCAGCATCTCGACCCTTAGCCGTGAGCTTCCTCCTGACACTCATGTCAATCCGTAGTGAAGTGGGTAAATTGGGTAAATTTCTTGCAAGAACCGCCTAAGCGCATAGTATTAGGCCTCCCTGCTGGATTTGCAGGTATCAGGATTAATTTACATGAAGAGCTACAATATTGCAGTGATTGGTGGCGATGGCACTGGCCCGGAAGTGGTCCGTGAAGCCGTGAAGGTTTTGGATGCGGCTGCGCAGAAATTCAGCCTGAAGCTGAACTACACTCCTTACGACATCGGCGGTGAACGCTATCTCAAAACGGGGGAAATTCTTCCAGAGAGTGTGCTGGCTGAATTGCGCAAGTTTCCTGTCATTCTACTGGGCGCGATTGGGCATCCTGATGTGAAGCCCGGGATCCTGGAGAAGGGCATTCTCCTGAGAGCCCGTTTCGAGCTGGAGCAATACATCAATCTGCGTCCGGTAAAACTTTACGATGAGCGGTTCTGTCCCTTGAAGGACAAAAAGCCCGAGCATATTGATTTTGTCGTGGTGCGCGAGAACAACGAGGGTTTATACACCGGTGCGGGTGGTTTTGTGTTCAAGGGCACCCCCAACGAGGTGGCGTTGCAGGAGAGCGTGAATACGCGTCGTGGTGTTGAGCGCTGCCTGCGGTACGCCTTCGAATACACGCGCAAACGCAATAAACACAAGAAACTCACCCTCTGCGGCAAGACCAACGTTCTCACCTATGCCTTCGACCTTTGGGAACGTGCTTTTCATGAGGTGGGGGCAAAGGATTTCCCGGATATCAAGCGTGATTATGCTCATGTGGATGCGACAACGATGTGGTTTGTAAAAAACCCGGAGTGGTTTGACGTGATTGTAACCGACAACATGTTCGGGGACATCATCACGGATCTGGGCGCGATGGTTCAGGGGGGAATGGGCATCGCTGCCGGCGGCAACATCAATCCAGAGGGCACCAGCATGTTTGAGCCTATTGGCGGAAGCGCCCCGAAATACACCAACCAGGGGGTCATCAACCCGCTGGCGGCGATATGCGCAGGCCAGATGATGTTGGATTTTCTTGGTGAAACCAAGGCGGCTGCCGCAATCGAGGCGGCAGTTATCAAGATCGTTCGTGAAAAGGTAAAGAGCCTGGCTGCCGGCAAGATGGGTTACACCACGTCTCAGTTGGGTGACCTGGTCGCCGGTGCGCTGTAGAGCCACTTACAGATTCCTGCCAGGAATTTCGACCGTTTGGTGAACGGGCGTTTGTCCTTCATGTTCTTCCCTTGCCTCTGCGGGCAGTGGAAAGGATGGATGACATATGACGGACATTTTCCCGCCTTGAAGCACGACAGCACGTCCCTTCACAGAGCCGCTTGCGCCTGCGCCAAAAACCTGATGTTCTCTCCTTGTGAAATGTTTTGTCACCGGCGCTTCAGGTTTTATTGGATCGAATCTTGTCCACGAACTCAACCGGCGTGGGCACCAGGTCCGGGCGCTCCTGAGGCTTGGGGCGGATCTTCGGGGGATGGCGGGCGCTGATTACGAAGCAGTGCGGGGGGACCTTTTCGATCCATCGGCCTTGCGATTTGGTCTCAAGGGTGCTGATTGGTGCTTTCATGTTGCCGCAAGTTATCATCTTTGGCTGCGCGATTACGCATCCATGTATGCCACGAATGTTCAGGGGACGCGCGCTGTGATCGAGGCGGCGGGTTTGGCAGGATGCTCCAGGATTGTTTACACCAGCACCGTAGGCTGCATGGGCTTGCCTCAGAAGTGGGGCGGCGGGGCGGTTGTGCCAAGCAATGAGACGACACCCATGAGCGAGGGGCAGTTGAGCAATCATTACAAGAGGTCAAAGTGGCAGGCGGAGCAGATCGCGACGGAACTTGCGGCGAAGGGGCTGCCCGTTGTGATTGTGAACCCGACCGCGCCTATCGGGCCGCGGGATGTGAAGCCGACGCCGACCGGGAAGGTGATTGTGGATTTTCTGAACAGGAAGATGCCCGCCTATCTTGATACGGGCCTGAACTGGGTCCACGTCCAGGATGTGGCGGCGGGCCATGTGCTCGCGGCTGAGAAGGGGCGGGTGGGAGAGAGATACATATTGGGAAGCGCCGAGGGCAATTGGACGATGGCCGAAGCTTTCGAGAGGTTAGAGAAGGTCAGTGGTGTGCCAGCTCCCGGAATGCGCGTGCCATACGGTGTTGCGCTGGCTGCGGCGTATGTGAACGAGGCCGTGGCGCGCATTACCGGGCACGAGCCGAAGGCGCCGCTCGCGGGGGTAAGGATGGCAAAATACAAAATGTTCTTTGACGTGTCAAAGGCGATACGGGAGCTGGGTCTGCCGCAGAGTGGAGCAGAGCGGGCGATGTCGGATGCGGTGGAGTGGTTTCGGGGTAATGGATACGTGGTTGGGTGAGCCTGTCACCAGATGGTAACATCCGGCTTGGGGGCGGGTAGCGCAGAAGGGAGGAAGGTGTGAACATAAAACAAGGTTTTCGGCGGTCCTTGCTGCGGACCGCCTTGCCTCGCATCCTGGCGTCCAGCGGGAGGCACTTCCCTAACCGGTCAATGCGCGCCGTACGCCACCGATTGCAAAATACTCATTCAAGAGCCAGCTTGTGCGCTCGAACACGGCGTCCTGCGCTGCTCCCACACTACCGGTTTCCTTCAGGGTGGTCTCGTACGCCTGCCGGATCTCCGTAGCCACATTCACCTTTGCAATCCCTCTGCGCACAGCTCCCAGAAGATCTTCCTGCCTCACCCCCGAGCCCCCGTGCAGCACCAGGGGCACTCCTGTCCCGGCGTAAAGAGCATCCAGCCGCTCCAGGTGCAGCCGCGCCTCGACCTTCTTTT
>CAYNZC010000016.1:0-46579 GCA_964401575.1 uncultured Verrucomicrobiota bacterium | reverse complement strand
CGCACCTATTCCGGCGTGGGTTTTCTGATGGAAGTCATCGGGATTGCGACGTCAGTCAGCGTCGTTTTCCACGGCGGTGACGGCCCAGACGGGGTAGGGGACCGAGCTGCCTTTCATGGCGTGCCAGAGGATGCGGTTCAGCGTGTCTTCCGGGCAGGCATCGACGCGCTTGAGGTCCAACCGGGCCGACGCGTAGGCGTTTCGACGCTGGAGCGGATCAAGAATGGCTTTGGGGTCCGGGTTCATTTCATCGAGCGGCACGTTGCTGGGCACGGATGTGTACGGTGTAAAGTCGGGGGTGTCGCTGAAACAGTCGAACATGGGGATGGCGGTGCCGTCGAATTGGTTCATGGGCGGCAGGCCGAGGATTTGTTCGATGGTGCGCAGGAGGCTGGTGGTATTGTACTGGGTGCTGATGACCGCACGGCGCCTGGCCCAAGGACTGATGACATAGGCGGTCGTACGGTAACCGCTGACGTGATCCCAGCCGGCCTGGGGATCATCCTCGATGCCGAAGATGGCCATGGACTTCCAGAACGATGAATGGCTGAGAGCTTCGACAATCTGACCGAAAGCCAGGTCATTATCGGCAACCGCCGCGGCTGGGGTCGGCATGCCTTTGCGGGTTCCGCTGGTATGGTCGTTTGGGAGGCAAATCAGAACCAGGCGGGGCATTTGGCCGGCCCGTTCCCAGGCGGCAATCTGGTTGGTGATATAGCGCGCGCGCCAGACATCGGGCACTGACATTTCCCAGCCGACATAGTTCGTGGGCGTGAAAGGCCGGATGCTCTCGATGCTGGGCTCGCTGCCGATGACCACGCTGCCTTTGGCGTGGAGGAATTCCTGGTAGAAATCGCTCCAGCCGGGCGACCCTTTGCGCCCGGGATCTGCCCATCGGCATTTGGGCATGGCGAATTCGCCGAAATTCCAAATGGAGACATGATGTTTCATGGCGTTGTCCCAGAGGAAGCCGGCGGGTGAATACGCCAGGGCGTCGTTTTCATCCTCCCCCATGCCGTCGGGATAGCTCCGGGGCCAACTGGCGAAAGAGCGTTCGAGATAATCGGTGCCGAAGGCCGTGGTGCTCCATTGATGCCCGTCGGCGCTGAGGATGCCGCAACAATACGTGTTATCCAGCAGGACAAAGTCACGCGCGAGCCGATGCTGGTTCGGCGTGATTCGTTCGCCGAACACACACAAAGAGGCGTCTCCGTTCCCTGAGGAGACGTCACCGAGAATCTGGTCATAGGTGCGGTTTTCCTTGATGACGTAAACCACATGCTGAATGGGGCTGGGTTCTCCGATGCGTTCGGGCACCGGTCGCGGCGCCTGGTTAGGCCGAGATTTGGCGGCGGCATCGGATAAGCGTTCGTGCCGATAATTGGCAAAGACCCTGGCGGAGAACTGCTTCAAGTCGCGTTTTCCGGGGAGTGTCACCAAAGAAAGAGAACCGCCGTATTGGTGGGTATTAAATCCATGCTTTCCCTCGCGCCCGGACTGTTCGCGAGTGGGGTGGCCTTTGATATTTGCCACGCACAACATGCGATGCCCGGTATGGATGGCCAGCGCGCCCGGGAACCAGCCCACGGGAATCAGGCCCAGCAGTTTTGAAGCCCGATGGCGAGGCGAAAAACGCATCACGGCGATGGCGTTCTGCGTGCCGTTGGCAACGTAGAGAGTCTTGCCATCCGGAGAAAAACAAAGCGCGTTGGGTGACGCCCCGAACAGATCGGCCGGATTGAGTTTGGCCCAAATCGTCTCCACGACCGAATCGGAGCGGGTGTCAATGACAGTCAGGTTATCCGAGGCGGCATTGGCACAAACGAGATAACGGCCATCCGGCGCCAAGGCGAGGGCTGAGGCATGCAAGTGAGTCTGGATTTCGTGAATTGACTGAGACGAGGCGCCTTCGTTCAAGGGCACAACACTCACAGAGCCTTCGCAAGCAATGTGACGGACAGGGTCCACTTTGACTTCTGTGCCTCGGCCGGCGGGGCCGGTGACATCCCCTGGTTTGGGGCGGCCGCCTCCCCAGTTACTGACGTATGCCCTGGCGCCGACCAATACGACATCATAGGGCGCAACACCCACCGGGAAGGAGCGGAGGACCTTGCCGGTGGTGGTATCGATTTCGAGCAGTTGATTGGAGAGATTGCCGCAGACATAGAGCCGATGACCGTCTGGCGAGAGTGCGAGTCCGGCCGGGATCTCCTGTTGGCGCCGGGGCGCATTGGCGGGGGGCAGGGCAATGGAATGGGAGGGTTTTACGGTTCCGCCCGGCTCAACCGTAAAGACTTTGATGCTGCCGTTGACGTTGCTCAGGAACAGGCGCCGGCCGTCGCGAGAGAAGATGAGGCCGGTAAAGCTGACCTGCCCGCTGGTGTCGGGTTTCAGAATGTTGGGCGAAGGAGCCTCCGGGTGAGGTTCGTTTTGGGCTTCCGAGGGGAGCGCCACCCGCTGGCGAATGGCTCCGGTTACCGGGTTGACGAGAACCAACTCGCTGGTCTTGCCGGAGACAGCCAGGAGATGGCCGTCCGGCGACAGCGCCATCGCCTGGGGACGCAAGCCGGGCAAGTCAATTTGGCGTCCGGCGGGGGTGACGATTTGATTGACCGGCGTGACGAGGCGGTTACTGCTGGAAAAGCCGACGTGCTCGTTGGAAGGTTCTGGAGAAGCGCCCGCGAAGAGCGTTGTGGAGCTACAGCCTGCCCAAAGAGCGACGACGAGTATCCGAAGTGGTTTGCACAGAATAAACCCATGACGTTTTAATTTCTGCCGGATTGCGCTGCCGACCAGCGCCATGTGGTTGAGCACGTCAAAACTGGTGCCCATTGCTCCGTTTCGCAAGTGCTCGCAAGCCTGCGCATCTTCCGGGACCGTGGGCTTTTTGAGCAGGATGAAACCCGCGATCACGACACCGATCATGCTTTCGGTCACCCAGTCCATAATTTCAGAGTAGCCCCTCCGAGCCGCGGCGGAAACAGATTTGTGCCCTATTCCGTTGGTTTCGCGGGAGTTGGTTTGAAGCGAGCCGAGGCTTCCGATGCCGGTTTGCGCAGTTCGGAAAGATTCAACCGCAACACCTCCACGCCCTCCTTTTTGCGTGAGACAATGACATAGAGGCGGCCCTTGCGGATTAACGTGTGCGGATAACCATACTCGCCGCCCTTTGCCTTGCCGGGTTGCAACTGAGTATAAGAACGCTCGCCCAGGATGTAGTGATCATCAAACCGCACCCCGTCCTTTGAGAGCGAGAGGACCAGCGGTGTGCGCCCGCGTCCGACAGGATTTCCGACATAGAAAAACCGGCCATCCGGCAGGCGGCCGAAGTGAAACTTGGCGTTTGTGTCGCTGAACTCAGTTTCGACCGGCGCAGACCAACTCCTGCCGTCATCCCTGCTTTCGGAAAGCCAGAGACGATGCCGATAGGTTACTCCTTTTGTCATGGCGTTCCGCAGGAGCATGTGGAGCACACCATCGTCTGTTTGATAGAACGATCCTTCACAGAGACCTGCCGGCCAACCCTGCCGCGCCGCAACCTCCCAGAACGAAGCGGGATCATCCTTGATCGTCTCCTGCATCTCCGGCGGGTAAATCCCTGTCATGTGCCAGCCCTGAAGCCCGGCTGGATCATCGGTCCATGGAAAGGAAATGTTGCCGGAGATAATGAGTCGTCCTGAGGCTGTTTTCTGAGGCGGGTGATTGGGGTTCACGGGCACCCCGATGTCGCGCACGGGAGTCCATCGTCTGCCGTCGGTCGTTGTCACCGCCTGGAGGCGCGTCGTCTCTTTATTCGGGCCGTAGTTTCCGAAATACGCGACGAGTGTGCCCTTGTGTGCATGAAAGCCCGCTGCAGTGAGCACGCGCTCGACGCCGTTTTCGCCGGTCACCGAATCAACGAGCGGACATGGCTCGGTCCATTTTCTGAAGTTCTTCGAGGTAGCGAGCAGCACACGTTGCCCCGGAGCATCCTCGTCCTTGCGGCTGTTGGACCAAATGGCGAAAAACCGCCCCTTGAAAAACGTGATGCCTGCGTGGTGCGAGTAGGTCCAATTCGTCTCGGGCCGGTAAAGGAAGACGCTTTCGACCCTGGGACGCCTTGCGCCCGGCAGCGCGACCGGTTTGCCATCCTTCCACTCTGCTGCGTTTGTGATCGGGCCTGGAGCTTGATTTGCCGCTCCTGCGGGCACACACATCATCACCAACACCACGATGGCCAAGGCGCCTGGCTTCTTCATTGCGCGACATTATGTCATTTCACGATGAGATGTCACACCCCCATTTCCGGGCGGCACGACGGGGTGAAGCCCCGGTGATATAGGCTTTTGACCAAAAGCGGGGGTGTTCCGATGGAGGGCGTTGGGGACAGCGCGGCGCGTTCAGCGCTTGCGCAAAAGCTTGTGGTTTTTCCGGATCAGGGCGCAGCGTTGTTCGACGCAGAGCTTCGAGCGCAGGGCGTCTTCCGGCGTGTTCAGCACATAATCGAGGAGCTTTTCCACGGTGCTCGTGGCCACATGCGTCCGTGTGTCTGAGGAGCCGTAGTAAACGAAGAGGTCGCCGTTGTCGCGGGCGACCCAGCCATTTGAAAACAGGACATTTGAGACATCGCCCACCCGCTCCTCGCCTTCCGGCGCCATAAAATAGCCGCCCGGTTGTTTGATCACCTTCCACGGCTCGTTCAAGTCGCAGAGGAACAAATAGAGCACGTAGCGCATTCCTGCGGCTGTGTTGCGGACGCCGTGAGCGAGGTGCAGCCAACCCATTTCGGTCTTTATGGGGGCGGGGCCGAGCCCATTCTTGCCTTCCTTGATGGAATGGTAAAACCGGGGGTCCATGATGATTTCTTCGTTTATCGAGGCTGCGGTGATGTCTTTGCAGGTTCCCCACCCGATGCCGTCGCCCTTGCCGGTTGCTGCAAAGTCGCTCATCGGCCGCGTGTAGAACGCATACTTGCCATTGACGAATTCCGGATGCAGGACGCAGTTGCGTTGGTGAAGAGCGGCGGTCTTCAGGTCGGGGAGGCGCTCCCATTCGACCAGGTTTTTCGTTCGCGCAATGCCGCAACGGGCAACGGCTGCCGAAAGGTCCTGCGGATGGGAGTCGTCGTGCCGTTCGGCGCAGAAGAATCCGTAGATCCAGCCGTCCTCGTGCCGGATGAGACGCATGTCGTAGAGGTTTGTTTCCCTTGGATCCAGGTCCGGCATGCGCACCGGGAATTCCCAAAACCTGAATCCATCAACACCGGTCTTGCTTTCGGCAATCGCGAAGAAGGATTTGCGGTCCCATCCTTCGACCCGGGCGGCGAGCACGACGCGGCCCTCGAATTCCATTGCGCCGACGTTGAACACGGAATTGACTCCGAGGCGAGTCATCAGGTGGGGATTGCGCGCGCGGTCGAGGTCGTAACGCCATTCGAGCGGGGTATGCTCGCTTGTTAACACCGGGAAGTCGTAGCGATCCAGGATCCCGTTGCCCCATTTCTGCTTTCGATTTTTGCGGCGGACCAGGGAATCATGCCGGCGCTGAAGTTCTTTGAGACGTTGCTGAAAGGTTGGGTTCTTCATTCTGCATTTTTCATTTTTCATGCGAGTGTCCGGGTTTGGGGTTTAAAGCCTGTTTAGTGGCCGGGTAATCATTCGGAGTTGCGAGACGCGATCCGGGAATCGGACGCTCTTCCTTGCCGTTGGGCAGGCGCCAACGGACGGAGAAGTGGGTGGAGCCCGCAGCCTGTCTGTGCAGGGCTTCGAGGTAATACCACTTACCGGCTTCCAGGCGCACCCGCGAAGACTGTGCCTCGTGCGTGTGCGGCCATTTTGCATAGGGAGTGTCCCGGACGATTTCCGCAATCTTCGCTTTGCTTGCGGGGTCGGCATTGGCGCCGAGCCACAGCTCGGAACCGCCATCGCTAGCGATCCAGAAAACGTATTCGCCGGTCAATGGCGGGAGCACATAGCCGGTGTATTTTGCGATGGAGTTCGTCCCCATCTGTACAGGGGCTTCAAAGGCCTTGCCGAGGACCCTGGAGTCGTTGGGCGGTGGAGTTGCGGATGAAGGCTCGTGGAGGAATGTTGCGGGAGCATTCGTCCAGCATTCGCGGAGGATGCCGGAACCCGGGCCGACGGCAAAAACGGGGCTTGTTGCGGGTTGCAGATTTCCGCCGGTGGCCTTGAAGGAGAATTCCATCCCGGCTTTGTCTATTGAAGTATCCGGGAACACTGCCAGTCCGTTGACTGTTTTGGCGCTGGTCGTGCCGCGCAGCCTGGCGGCAGCGGGGCTTTTTGCAAGCTCCAGGTTGACCGTGCAGGTGCTGTCGCGGACGGTGTGACCTCGTTCGTCCTGCACTGCGACCACCAGATCCCGGCGGGCGGGGCTGCCCACTGCCAAATCGCTGACGGCCGCCGGAAAGCCCAGTTTTACGGCTTTTCCGGCGGGGTGATAGGGGTAGGACTTGAGGTCCGGGAGATCCCCAAGATTCAGCACATAGGGGTGGGTATAGGCGGTTTTTATCTCCTCCTTTGAATTCAGGTCGGTCAAGACGCTCCCCGACCATGTGATGAAGAAGAGCCAGCCTGCGTTTTCGCTCACGAGCAGTTCTGGAGTTGGAATGGGGCCGTTTTCGCCGAAACCAACGAGCTTTGCGCCTCCACCCAGAGCGACCATTTCATCGAAGATGCCTTTGGCAGGACCGTGATTGCCGTCCATCGGGTAATGATCCGGGGCGATGATATCCACATAAGGATCGCCCGGGTACCAGATGCCCAGGTCGATGCCCGCGCCGGGCGAGAAGACCCAGATAAGGTTGTTGAGCTTGTGGTGGAGCGCGAGGCGCTCGAACATCATCCGCCATAGCTTCTTGAATGGCTCCGGCCCATCCGCGCCCCACCAGAACCAGCGGCCATTCGCCTCGTGCAAAGGGCGCCACAACACCGGCACCCTGGCATCGCGCAGGAGCCTCAATTCCGCCGCAATCAAGTCAATATCGCGCAGCGTGGCCTCATATTCGGGAGTGCCTTCGGTCACAGCACGGGCGGGCGAAAAGCTTGTTTCTTTGGTGTAGAAAGCGCGCTGATCCATTGGGGCTACCCAATGCCAGCAGAGCGAAACGATGCCGTTGCTCTTCAGGTACCATCCGGATGCGTGGTCAACAACCGCGTGAGAGGCGGGTTTTGAGCCCGGGCGATGCGTCCGGGTGTATGGGGACAGGTCCATGGAAAGCAACGCCGGGATTTTGCCGCTTGCATCCCGGATGTAACGCATTTCAAAGGAGAGTTCATTTTCTGGCCGCCACCCCTCCTGCTGACCCGAGATGATTTTCTTTCCGCAAGTGGCCTCCAGGAAGGCCATCAACGACTGCGTGCGGGGAGAAGCTTCGGGCGTCACTGGTGTATCGGCGCGGGCGAGCGTGGCGAGCAGCAGGAACGCCAAACGAAGAACCGCGTTCCGCAAAAAACGGCGGCAGATGGCGCGCGCAAACTCCCGGGTAACTTTAAACAGCCTATGCATTTGAACTCAAGAGTGAGATGGCTTGAGGCACCAAATCCTGTTTTCTATTACCTCAAGACAGGCCCGGGTGACATGATAGGGTCCTTTCCACTCGCTGACTTTGGGCAGATTTGCGTCCGGCCGTCCATCCGGATTGATGCGCCAAAACCATTCGCCGTGAACCCGGTCCACCAGGTGGCTGGCGCAATAATCCCAGACCCTTTGCGCCGCTTTCAGGTACCTTTCCTCGCCGCTCAGTTGAAATGCATGAACGAAACCGATCATCGCCTCTGCCTGCGGCCAGCATTCCTTGCCGGGATCAACAATCCGGCCGGCCTTGCCCTCGTAGCGGAGCCCGCCATCGGCATCGATGCCCTCGTTCAATACGACCTCGGCGATCTGGAGGGCAACGGACCGCGTTGTTTGCCGCAACGCGTGGTCCCGCAGTTCCTCGGCAGCCTCGCACAGGAGCCAGCTTGCTTCGATGTCGTGACCGAAAGTGTAGGTGTCTGAGCGGACCGTCCATTTCTCGTCGAAGAAATGGTTGAGGTGATACGAATGCGCGTCCATGATCCGGTGCAGGAAGATATCGATCAGTTCGCGCAGCCGTGTCTCGACTGCCGCAGACCGGGAAACGCGGTAGAGATTTGTGCAGGCTTCCAGAACGTGAAGCTGGTTGTTCATGGACTTCTTCTCGTTCATGTCCTTTTCGCTCAGGCGGGCCTCCGGTCCGGCTTCCGACCAGTCGCGCCTGCGAACCTCGAAGAAACCTCCATGCACCGGGTCGTGCGCGTGATTTTCGATCAGCTCGAACAATTCCAGCGCATAGCGCAGGGCGGACTGGCTGCCGAAGGCGCGATAGAACTCCGACATGGCGTAGATGAAGAACGCCTGCCCATAGATCTTCTTCGAGTCATCGATCACCCGGCCCGAATCGTTTAGCTGCCAGAATGCTCCACCGTGCCGGGCGTCCCAAAAGCGGCTTGCCAGGAAGTCAAAGGCTCTTTCTGCCATCTCGCGGTGAAGCGTGTCCGGCTTGACCCGGTGGACGGCTGAGAAAGTCCAGAGAATGCGGCTGTGCACAATCAATCCCTTTGGTTTCGTCCGGTCTGGAGTGAGGTCGTTGGAAAGCCAAGCCATCCAGCCGCCCTGTTTGTGATCGAGGGCCGGGCCGCACCAGAATGGCAGAATATGATTGAAGAGGTGCTCGCGGAGCTGTGCCGCAAGGGGCTCGTCCGTTTTTTGATGGCTCATTCGTATTCCAACTCCACGCGGCCGATCTGTGTGTCCTTAGTGAACAAGATGCTTACGCCTGATGCATTCCCGTCGCCAACCTTGACGGTGTACAGCCGCGGCCAATGGAAGTTATACATATCTTTGCCGCCGTTGAAATCGGCAACTGTTGCGTTGAGCAGGGCGCCTTTGGGGCCGTCCGTTCCGGAGCGGAACTCCAGTCCCGGCTCACCCTTCTCGCTGAAGGCATACACGCGCAACGATTTACTCTTTCCTGTTGCCTGGTATGCGATCCACGCTCCGGGAGTTCCACGGAGGCGATGGCAGTCTTCCTTGAGATTGCGGGCATCGTTGCTTCTCAACTCGAGGGCGCCGTTTTTTCGATAGATCAAGGCCGTGTTTGGCAGTTCGTCAACCAGGGTGCGGCAGCGCATGCGTACCGGGCCAAAAACATTTGAAGGTTCGGAGAGGCCGGCTTCGTTCCTGGCCAGGAGGCGGTAGCAATAGGATTCTCCGGTTCGCGTGAATTCGTCCACTGCCAGCGGATGGTACTGAGTGGAATCATCGGTGAGTTGCCACGCGAGCGTCTGCCACGGGCCCTGCGGCTGTGTGCTTCGCTGCAATTCATAGATGGAAGCGCCGGTCGAGCCGCGCCACGTGATGACGCCGCCGTCGCTCACCCGGAACAGGTCGGGCGGCGGGGGGATGTCCAGGGGCGGGGCGGGGCGGCCCTGGATTTCGAAGGCTTTGCTGCGAACCAGTTGCATAAAACGGGCCTCGTCGTAAGCCTCTCCCGCCGGCCCGCCCGGCCAATGATATGCTTTGAAGAAGTCCCCGCCGAACGGCTCGTGATGCCAGTAGTATCCGCCGTCCTGGTTGTGAAACCGGAGCGACCATATCAGCGCGCCGGCGATTTCCGGTCTGCTGATCGCGAGGTCCATGATCGCCCGCATTGCCTCGGTCGAAACAAAGCCGAATTCGCCGATCATGTACACCCTTTTGCCGGAGGCGCGGGTTGCGCTGGAGTTTATCTGCTCGAGCATCTTCACAGGGTCGCCCTGGTAGAGGTGGTCCTGGACGATGTCCACACCCGGGTTGTCGTTGGCGGTGAAGTAGCTTTCCGCCACCAATTGACTTGGCGCGAGCTGCTTGACAAACGGCGCCATTTCGCGCACCCACGCCGCCGGAGCGGTGAGTTCGTTGCCGAGTTCCCAGGCGAGCACTGCCTTGTCATTTTTGTAAGGAACCCCTGTTACGGTGTTCACGCGATTCAGCACGAGCGATACGATCCTTCTGTAATCCTCTTTGACCCCGGGATCCGTGAAGAATTCGTCCCTGGTTTTCCCGCGCCACGCGGCAAGCTCGGCGGTGCCGCCCCACCAGCTCCAGTTGTCAATGAACGGAATAATAAGCCTGACGCCCTGGCGGTTTGCGCAGGCAAGCACTTCGTCCAGGACTTTCATAGCTTCCTCGTTCAGCGCATCCGGAGCCGTGATGTGCCGAGGCAAACCTGCGGGGTCGTTTGTTTTCTTCACCGACAGCACGTACGTGCGCGCCACCCGGCCGCCCATCTGCCGGATTGTTGCGAGCGCGTCGTTAATCTCGTATGGCGTCGGCAGTCGGAAACTGCTCAACTGCTCGAACCGCATGTCGTCCTCGGTATAAGCGAGGTTGGGAATGTTGAAGGAGATGAACCGAAATGGTTGGTTTCCTTCGAACAGTTTGCCATCGCGCGCCGTGATAAACTCGCCGAATGACGATTGAGCGCCGGACGTGGAGCCGGTGGCGGCGTTGGCGCACTGGCCGGCCATGCAGATTCCAGTGAGCAGAATGGCGGCGAGCGTGCGGTGTGACGGATTCCAGGAGGAGATGGTGTTCATTTTGCGGAAGTGGTGGCAAGCCCGGGTCCCGCCGGTTGCGGGGGTTGGACGGGGGCTTTTTCGAGCTTGTCATACCAGTTGAATTTGAGGAACACGGACGTAACCACGAGTGTTGCGAGGATGCCTCCCACCCAGTTCCACTGACGGAGCACCAGGTAGATTGGCAGCGCCGTCAGGCAGAGCTGCCACACGATGCCGACCGCAACATTCGAGCAGTCGCGCCGGAAATTCGGGTTGGGCTGGAACGCGGCGTCTTGTTTTTTCACCTGCTCGCGCACGGGTCCCCAGGCGCCCCAGGGATTGACGGTCTTGTAAAACCTTTGAAGAACCGCGGAGTCTTCGGGCTTGCTCAGCAGCGTGCCCAGGATGCAGCCCGCCACCGAGAACCCGAAAACCACTGGGAACAGGTAAAGGGCGTTTGCGTAGTGAATTCCGAGCAAGCGGGCCATTTCCGGGACCAGCATGGCGCTCAGGATGCCGGACATCATTCCCCAAAAGTAGCCATATCCGTTAAACCGCCACCAATACCACTTCAGGACGTTTGCCATCACGTAACCGCCGTAAAGCGCGCCGACGATCCACATCATGACGTCCGTGATGCGGGTGGTGAGCAGGCCGAAGAGGACACCTACCACGAGAACCGCGGCGGAGGCCACGCGGCTCCAGGCTACTTGCGCGCGTGCCGGCATGTTCGGATTGAAGAAGCGCTTGTAGATATCGTTCACAATGTATGCGGGCGCGGCGTTGATCGTTGCCGCGAAGTTGGACATGAACGCGGCCATTAGTCCCGCGAGCAGGAAACCCACAACGCCCTGCGGGACGTATTGTGAGAGCACGATCGGCAGGAGTTTCTCGAAATCGGGCTTGTCCATCGCCTTCAAGTCCGTCATGCAAAACGCCAGTGCCAGGACCGTGATGCCTGTGATCATCATGTAACGCGGGAAATACAGGACCACGTTCACCATGCCGTTCATCATGCAGGCCTCGCGCGGGTTTCGCGTGGCCAGGATGCGCTGCATGTCGTAGTTCGGCGCCGGCCCGGCGAGACTTGCCAAAATCCCCTTAAAAAACATCAGGCCGAAGATGATTCCGAACAACTCGTTGCCATCCTGTTTTATTGCGGCATTCACCTTGTCGAAAATGCCCGTCCAATCGAGATTGAGCTTCAGCCCGAAGAACGGGTTAGACCAGCCCGCGGGCACGGCCTGGTGAATCATGTCCGGGGAGACCTTGTAAATCGCGATGACACCAATGGCGACGGCGGTGAGGGTGAGAATGGCGAACTGCATCACCTCCGTGATGACGACGCTGATCATTCCACCTTTGATTGCGTACAGGGACGTGAGCCCGAGGAGGATCATCGCGTAGATATTGTCGTCCGAGAAAAGGCCGGTGGTTTGGCCTGTGAACCTCCAGGGCAGCATCACCACGGCGAACTTTCCGATGCCCTTGAACGCGTAGGCGAGCATGCCGACCACGTTGACCAGGGCGAAAAAGACGACGCTGAGGTGGGCGAGATTTGCCCCCGTGCCGCGGCCGAAACGGGTTTGGATCCACTCGGCGCCGGTGAGCACATTTGAGCGGCGCAGCCAGGCGCTCAGGAACATCATCAGGAAGATCTGGTTGAACACCGGCCAGAGCCACGGGAGCCAGATGCTCTTGAGCCCGTAAACGAACAGGATCGACACCAGGTACATTGTGCCGCTGATGTCGAACATGCCCGAGGCATCCGATATTCCCAGCATGTACCAACGGAGCGATTTGCCGCCAAGGAAATAGGAATCCAGGTCTTTGGAGCCCCGCCGCGACACCCAGAGCCCCGCGGCAATGACGGCAACGAAATAGGTGAAGATGATGACGAGATCCAGTGCGTGAAGTTTCATGAAATCAGCTCGTCGGCGCGCGGCCGTTCAGAGGGTCCCGGAAAAGATTCACATGCATCGGGCAGGGACATACCCTTTTGGGCCCCAGTCGTCAATTCCGGCGAGGGACGGTGTGGAGCGACGAGGTTTTCTAAAAAAAGTCGTCGGTGTTGGGATTGACGGGCTTGCCTGAGGCGGGGCTGCCGCATGGCAGACCGGCGCTGTGTCGATGCCCATCCAATAACGGGGCCCAAAAACCGCTTTGACCCCGCATCTCTGTGAACATAGGTTTGCGCCGTGCAGAAGGGAATGGCAACGACGCTGGAGACGCCCCGGGGGCGGGGACTCGCGGGGATGCGTTTGCCCGAATCTCCGACGCGTGCGGCCGGACAGCTTTTCTTCCGGGCGCTCTTCACGCTCCAGGGGCTTGGGGCGTTTGCATTGATCACGCTGGCGGTTATGCTGAGGAAATCCGGCACGGCAGGCAAAGTGATTCGTCCGGCCATCATTGCGGAGATATACCGGGCAGGAGTGCGGCTTCTTCCGATGTTTCTGTTTGTTGCCCTGGGATTAGGGTTGGTTGTCATCGGTCAATCGGTCTCGTGGCTGACTCGTGTGGGAGCCATTGAGTATCTGGGCAGCATCATGGTGCTGGTGGTCGTCAGGGAGTTGGGTCCTCTGATCGCCGCGTTGCTCGTCCTGGCCCGGGTAGGAACCGCGCACGTGGTTGAGTTGGGCACCGCCCGAGCCCTGGGAGAGGTGGAGGCCCTCGAGGCTCTTGGAATCGATCCCATGCATTACATCGTGGTTCCGCGGGTGGTTGGAATGTCCGTGAGTGTCTTCGCACTCACTATATACCTGATTGCGGGGGCGCTGCTGAGCGGTTGGTTGTGGGCCTTTGTTCAGGATGTGGCGCTCACTCCGGGAGACTATTTTAGACAGTTGGCGGGTGCGCTTGGCGTGATCGACTTCACATTGCTGGCGTTCAAGACGCTGGCATTCGGATTCGTGATTGCGGTGGTGACGTGTTACCAGGGCCTTGCCCAACCGCTTCGGATCGAGGAAGTTTCCGGCGCTACGGTGCGAGCTGTCGCCCAGAGCGTGGCGGGATGTATCGGGATCGACGCTCTTGTGATTATCCTTTACCTTGCTGCATGAGCGATGTTCTGTCATCTACTGTGCCCGTCATCACCATGACCGGGGTTGGTATCAGCTCGCTGCGCGACGACCAGAGGGTCGTGGTGGACGGTGTTCACTGGGAGATCCGGCCTGGTGATTTTTGGCTGGTGGCCGGCCTCCAGGGAAGCGGGAAGACGGACTTGCTCATGACGCTGGCGGGGCTGATGCCGCCCGTTTCCGGGGAGTATCGACTGTTTGGAGAAGCCATGCCTATCTACGACGAGGTGCGCAGTGACGCGCGCATTCGCCTTGGGCTCGTCTTCGAGGGAGGCCAGCTCCTGAATCACCTGAGCGTGGAGGAAAACATTTCCCTTCCGCTGAGGTATCACAGGAACCTTTCCCATGAGGAAGCCCAGCCGGAGGTGTTTCGCTTGCTCCAAATGCTGGATTTGCATGAGTTTGCCGCGAGCCCTCCGAGCGCTCTCGGCAGAAACTGGCAGAAGCGCGCGGGATTAGCGCGTGCGTTGGCCCTTAAACCGGAGATTCTCCTTCTGGACAATCCCATCGTCGGGCTGGACCTGCCGCATACGAGATGGTGGATGGCCACACTATCCGCTCTTTCCCATGGACATCCCTGGCTCGGCGGCCGGGGTGTTACACTAGTTGTCACGGCGGCGGACCCCCGTCTGTGGCGGGGCATGGCGCGGCAGTTTGCAGTTCTGAAGGACCGTCGATTTGCCGTGTTGAATTCCTGGGGAGAAGTCGAAGCGCAAGGTGAGGAACTGGTGCGCGAAGCCATTGAAGAGCTGTCTTCGGAAGGAGGGAAGAATTGACGGTGACAGCACGATCTGAAAGGTTTTGGTGACTGAATGGCTTTGCACGACCTTACACCACAATTACGCACTCGGCTCAGCCGCATGGAGCGTGCTGTTGGCTGGTTTGTTCTCCTGGCGCTGCTGGCCCTTTTTTTCGGGTTTGGCTATTACCTTTACAACACGGCGGAGCGAAAAGGATGGTTCAAGATCAAGACCACGTACTACACTTTTACGGAGCGTGCCACGGGCCTGCGAGTGGGTGATCCGGTGCAGCTAATGGGCTTTGATGTAGGCCGCATCACGTGGATTGATTCCCAGCCTCCATCAGATCCGTTCAACGTTTATGTCGAGTTTGAGATCCAGGCTCCCTACTATGGCTACCTCTGGACGCGCGGCTCGATTGCGAAGGTTGCCACAGCCGACCTGCTGGGGAAACGTGTGCTGGAGGTCACCAAGGGCACCAACGGTTATCCGACTTACGTGTTCCATCCCTTGCGCGTGGCTTCGTTGGGGGAACTACGCTCGCTGCCAGACTTGGACCGCTGGGCCTGTGGCCAGGAAATCCTGCATCCGATTACCATGGAGACCATTAGCCGGCCGCTGCAACCGCTGACAAATCTGGCTGAGCTTGCGGCTCTTGGGGTGACGAACCTTACGGTGCTGGACATGCGGGAGGAGCGCAAACTCATGACAGGGATTTGGAATGACCAGTCAGGGCGATACGACCCCTACGAACGTGGCAAAAGCAAGTATTGGCTGCTTTCGGACGAGAGTCCTGCCATCACTGAGCGGATGGAGCAGCTTGCCAACCAGGTGCAGGCAGCACTGCCGGGCATCCTGGATCTTACGAACCGGATCACTGCCGCCCTGACAAACACGTCGAACCTTTCTGTCAGCCTCAATGAAATTGCCATCGCGGCCAGGCCTGCCGTCAGCAACATTGCAGCGGCTACGGCGCAACTCGACAGGCCCGGCGCCCTTGGAGAATGGATTCTACCCACGAACCTGAACTTGCGGCTGGAAACAGCTCTGGACGGCGCCTCAGCCACCATGAACACGGCAAATACGAACATGACCGTGCTCGCCGCCGAGTTGACGAAATCGCTTGAGAACCTGGCGTCAATCACAAGCAATCTGAATAGCCAGGTGGAAGCAAACACGAACATGCTCTCTGTGATCAGCAAGACGATCGGCGACGCGGACAACTTCCTCCAGGGACTGAAACGACACTGGCTGCTTCGCTCCGCCTTCAGGGAGCAGGAGAGTCCCTCCCAGTCTGTACCTCCTCCTGACAAGCTCCTGTCCCCAAAACATAGCGGGAAGTAGCGTATTGCAACATCAGAGCTTGCGCCAAAGTGGCATGACCACTTTGTGTGAAGGCGCTTTTGGCTCATGGACGAATGAGTGTGCGGAAATGACGTGCCTCCAAGCCTGCTTGACCGTCAGTCCACCGCCTGCGAGGGTTAAGGCGCTTGGCGCAAATCGAAGCACAACAGGCGGCAAGCGATGTTTTTGCCTTGGTTATTGATAATCCTGCCGTGCGGTCTATCGCAGGGGCAATGGATCAGGGTCGTGTTTTGTCTTTGTCGGGCGTGGCCGGGTCCGCGCAGCCATTCCTTGTTTCGATCCTGTGCCGGTTGTTTCCCACTCGACCGATCCTGGTTATCACGGACAACCTTAAGACTCAGGAGCTTTTTGCCCAAGACCTTGCCACATGGCTCCAGGTTGCGGGCGGCGCCTCCGCCCAAGCGCCGCTTTTTTTCCCTTCGTGGGAAATTCTGCCGCACGAATCGCGGTTACCCCATGTAGATGTAATCAGCGATCGGCTCTTGGCGTTGGCAGCGCTGTCCAGTACGGGTGGGGACAGGGCGCCGGTCGTGGTTGCGTCCGTTCATGCGGTGCAACAACGCACATTCTCCCGCCAGGCGCTCGAGAGTCGCCTCCGCGAAGTGGTCAAGGGCGAATGCCATCAGCCGTTGGATCTCGTGGAGTGGCTCGAAGATCAGGGCTACGAGCCCGAGACTCAGGTCACCAGCAAAGGTGAAATGGCTCTTCGCGGTGGCATCCTCGACGTCTTTCCAATCACCAGTCCATGGCCGGTGCGCCTGGAGTTCTTTGGTGATGAACTCGAGTCTCTGCGTTACTTCGATCCGCTGACTCAGATCTCGCGCGAAGAGATCGGGAGCGTGACGATTTCGCCTGCAGGCGAGTTGGGTGTTCTAAGGAAGCTGCTGTGCAGCGAGGGTCCGTGTGTTTTGCCCGGGAGTCTCCTGGATTACCTGCGCTCCGGGGCGATCATCGTTTTATGCGAGCCAGTTTTACTTAAGGAAAGGGCGGGCGAATATGCGGAGAAGTGTCCTCCCGAGGATCCCTTTCTGCTGTCCTGGTCCGATTTCGTTCCAGCATGCACCAAAGCCGGTTTTACATTGCTGGAACTATCCGAGACGAGCGAATCTGTGGTCGTTGGAGAAGCGGTTCCCGGCCCGGGGGACTGTATCGAAGCAGGATCCATGTTCCAAAGTCTCGAGGTGTTCCGGCCTATGGCCGGTGGATCTCCGGAGCCACAGATAGCCGAAGCGCAGCGCCGTGAGTTTTTTTCTCAAATGCATCGGTGGGGCCGGCAGGACTGCGAGGTGTTGGTCTTCTGTAACAACGATGGCGAGTGTCAACGTTTTCTCGAAATCTGGCAGGAGTACGGCCTCGACCCTGAGGCGGCTCCTCGAGTTCGCCTCGGCGCGATCTCCCGGGGGTTTGTCTTCGAAACAGGCAGGCTCGTCGTCGTTACTGACGCAGAAATCTTCGGGCGTTACAAGGTGCAGCGTCCCCGGCGGCTTAAATCCATTCATGCCCAGGCAGCGAGGTCTGCGCTGGACATTGATTTCGCGGATCTCGAGGACGGTGATTACGTCGTCCACTTGCAGCACGGTATCGGGCGATACCTTGGGCTTTCGACCTTGCCGACCGGCACCGCTACCAGTAGCGGAAGTGCTTCTGAGCAAGGGGAGGAATGTCTCGTCATCGAGTATGCCCCAAGAGACGCTGCGCAACTGCCTCCAAAGCTGTACGTGCCGGTCACTGAAGCACACCTTGTCAGCAAGTATGTAGGGACGGGAAAAGCCCGGCCCCCGCTGAACACACTCGGGGGAAACCGGTGGGCAAGAGCCAGGGCACAAGCTGAGCGCGCCGTTCGGGATGTCGCCAGCGAATTGCTCGCGATTCAGGCCGCGCGCGAGGCCCAGGCCGGGCACGCCTTTCCGGTTGACTCGACGTGGCAGCATGAGTTTGAGAGCTCGTTTCTTTTTGAGGAAACGCCCGACCAGGACCGGGCCATTCGCGAGACAAAAGCTGACATGGAGCGTGGCAAGCCCATGGACCGACTTATCTGCGGTGATGTGGGCTTTGGCAAAACGGAGGTTGGGATCCGCGCGGCCTTTAAGGCAGTCATGGGCGGAAAGCAGGTGGCGGTGCTCGTTCCTACCACGGTTTTGGCGCAGCAACATTTCAATACCTTTCGCGAGCGCATGGCTGATTACCCTGTGCGGATCGAGTTGCTCTCCAGATTTCGGACCAGGCGCGAACAATCCGCCGTGGTCCGTGGACTCCAAAACGGGGCTGTGGACATCGTCATCGGCACCCACCGCCTGCTGCAGGGAGACATTGTTTTCAAGGATCTCGGGCTGGTAGTGATCGATGAGGAACAGCGTTTTGGAGTGTTGCACAAGGAGAAGTTTAAAATGCTTCGTCGGTTGGTGGATGTGTTGACCCTCAGCGCAACACCGATTCCGCGCACCTTGTACCTTGCCCTGACCGGGGCCCGGGACATGAGCACCATTCAGACCCCACCCCACGACCGGTTGCCGGTGGAGACGATCGTTTCGCAATACGATGAGCGCGTGATCCGGGATGCCATTCAACGGGAGTTAAGCCGTGGCGGCCAGGTGTTTTTTCTGCACAACCGCATTACCACCATTGAATCTATGGCGCGCAAGCTGGCCTTGCTGGTCCCAAACGCCAGGATTGTTGTGGGGCACGGTCAGATGGACAGTGACGATCTCGAGCGGGTGATGACTACGTTTGTGAACGGGGACGCCGACGTGCTGCTCTCGACAACGATTATTGAGAGCGGATTGGACATACCGAATGCAAACACGATCATCATTGATCGGGCAGATCGGTTCGGTTTAAGCGACCTTTATCAACTGCGGGGCCGGGTCGGACGCTACAAGCACCAGGCATACGCCTACCTTCTTCTGCCACGCCACGCGACTCTGCTGAACGACGTTCGCAAACGCATCAGCGCCATCAAGCAGTATTCCACGCTGGGCAGCGGGTTCAAGATTGCCATGCGGGACCTGGAAATCCGCGGCGCGGGCAATCTTCTCGGGGCCGAGCAGAGCGGACACATTACTGCGGTGGGCTTTGAGCTTTACTGCCAACTCCTCAAACAGAGCATTGCGGCGATCAAGGGTGAAAAAGTTCCGCAGCGGAGCGAGGTGCAAATTCGCCTGGATTTTCTTCCGGTCACAGCAGGGGAGGGCGCTCGTAGCGATGCGGGCGACAGGCTTGCGATGGCAGCGTTTATTCCGATCAGCTACGTTCCCGAGCCGCAGCACCGAATTGAAATGTATCGCAAGCTGGCCCAGGCGGACGATAAATCCGGTCTTGCCGCACTCGCGCGCGAATTGCGAGACAGGTTCGGCCCGATACCCCAGCCTGTTCAGTGGTTGCTGGACATCGGGGAGATCAAAGTTCTCGCTGCCGCCGTGGCGGTGACGTCGATCGAGGTCAGGGAGAACAAGGTGATGCTCACGCGCGACAACGATTACGTTATGGCGGGCGGCAGATTTCCGCGGCTTACTAAAAAAGAGCCTTTGGCACGGCTGAAGGAAATCAGGAAGCTCCTGATGATGTTTCAGCCAAGATCCTGAGAAAACCTGGCCCGGCGTTCACGCCTTAATGTGGGCGTTCACCAGTTTTGTCATCTCGAACATCGTAACCGTGTCGCGCCCATCAAAGACAGCTTTGAGCTTGTCGTCAGCGTTAATCTGGGTCTTTTTCGTGGCATCCTGAAGGTTGTTGCTTCGGATATAGTCCCAAAGCCGTTTCGTCAGTTCTGTTCTGGGCAGGGGTGCGCTTCCGACGACCGCTGCCAGTTTCTCGTCGGGTTGCACGGGTTTCATGAACGCCGCGTTCGGCTTCCGATCCTTTTTAGAGTCCTTTTGTTCAGCCATAGTCCCTTCTTTCTGCGGCCAAAATGAGTTTAGCCAATCTGTTTCGAGGATGGAATGTACAGACCCACCTCGCGTCTCATTAACGATAGTTACTAAATGTACTGCCAACTGTCGCTCCGAGCGGCAGCCTCAAAATCTCTGTGACAACTCCCGATTTCAGGATCGGTTCAGTGCGCTCAAGACCGCTCTGACCGACGCCAATTCGATGTTTGTGTCCACAGCCGCGCCCCATCTTGTAACACCGTTCGGGTGCTTCAGTTGAATATACGCGATGGCGGATGCCGTTCGGCCCTCGCCAAGCGCATGTTCGCTGTAATTGACGATTTCGAACTTTGGCTGACCCAGCGTATGCAGGCCCGCCACAAGTGCCGCCAGAGGCCCGTTGCCTTCGCCCGATAGTGATACGGGTTTGCCGGACTTAAAAAGCCTCGCGCGGCACCGGACCACTCCGTTGCGGCTTGTGGTGCTGAAACTGCCGAGCTTCCAAGGTTCCGTGCGATCAATGTATTCTCGCCAGAACATGCGTTTTAGTTCCGCTCCTGACACCTCGCGGCCGAGTCGATCCACTTCGTCGTTGGCGATGGGGCCGAACTCGCGCTGCATGTCTTTAGGCAATTGGATGCCAAACTGGCTTTCCAGCAGGTAAGCCACCCCACCTTTACCGGATTGACTGTTGACGCGAATAACTTCCCGATACTCGCGTCCGAGATCCCGCGGGTCGAGAGTGAGATAGGGAACATCCCAAAACTGTTTGCCACTGCTCCTGGCCCACTCATTGAGGCCCTTCTTGATGGCATCCTGGTGAGAACCACTGAAGGCGGTGAACACCAGTTCGCCTGCGTAAGGCTGCCGCGGAGGCACTGTCATGCCAGTGCAGCGCTCGTAAATCTCCCGGAGCTTGTTGAGATTCGAAAAATCGAGTCCTGGATGCACTCCGTGCATGTAAAGGTTTAGCGCAACGGTAATGATGTCCAAATTGCCGGTTCGCTCGCCGTTGCCAAATAGAGTGCCTTCCACGCGGTCAGCACCGGCCAGCAAACCCAGTTCTGTCGCCGCCACTCCTGTGGAGCGATCGTTGTGCGTGTGAAGACTGATCACCACCGAATTCCGGTTGCGGATGTTGCGCCCGAACCATTCGATCTGGTCGGCGTAAATGTTTGGCGTGGAGACTTCCACCGTGTCCGGCAGGTTGAGTATCATTTTCCTGGCGGGCGTTGGCCGCCACACCTCCATGACTGCCTCGCAAACCTCTTTCGCATATTCGACCTCTGTGGCGCTAAAGCTTTCCGGTGAATACTCGAGCATGACGTCGGTGCCTTTGAGCAGCGACAACCGATCCTTCACCATTTGAGCCCCGCGGACTGCTATTTGGAGAATCTGCGACTTGCTCATCCCAAAAACGATTCTGCGCTGGGCCGGGGACGTTGAATTGTACAAGTGGATGATGGCCTTTCGGGCTCCCTTGAGCGACTCGACGGTCCTTTCGATCAAGTCCTCCCGCGCCTGCACGAGCACCTGCAGCCAGACGTCCTTGGGCACGCGGTTTTCCTCGATAAGGCGCCTATTAAAAGTGAATTCGGTGTTCGAAGCGGAGGGAAATCCAACCTCGATCTGCTTGAAGCCGGTATCCACAAGCGTCTGGAACATCTCCAGTTTCTGGCTGACGTTCATGGGGACGGCGAGCGCCTGGTTCCCATCGCGCAGGTCCACACTGCACCAGATGGGCGGCTTGGTGATTTGTTGGTCCGGCCAGCGCCGGTCTTTCAATTTCACCGGGGGGAACGGACGATACTTTTTTGCGGGATTCTTGAGCATGTTCAACCTACAAATGCGGCGTGGACGACACGCATGGCCTGTTCGCCCTTCGCGGCGTCCACAACAACGGAAATTTTTATCTCGCTGGTTGAGATCATATCGATGTTGATGCCCTCATTTGCGAGAGTCTCGAACATTTTGCCAGCAACTCCAGTGTGGCTTTTCATGCCAACCCCCACGAGCGATAACTTGGAAATGTTCTCGGTCGCAAGCACCTTCTCGAACCCGATCTCCTTCATGAGACCCTCAATAACCTTCTGCGCTTTCAACAGGTCGGACTTGTCCACGGTGAACGACAGGTCTGTGGCGGGCTTTCCTCCGGCGCCATGGCTGACGTTTTGAACGATCATGTCAACGTTCAGATTGGCGTCACCGATTGTTTTAAAAACGCGAGCGGCAATGCCCGGCTTGTCCGGCACTCCCACCAGCGTGATTTTTGCCTGGTTCTTGTCGAGCGAGACACCGCGCACGACGATGCCCTCCATGCTTTTTGTTTCCTCTTTCACAATAGTTCCTGGAATGTCGTTCAAACTGGATCTTACTTCAAAAACAACACCAAACTTTTTCGCAAACTCGACTGAGCGCGACTGCATGACCTTTGCCCCGAGGCTGGCCAGTTCAAGCATTTCGTCATAAGAGATTTCCTGCAATTTCCTGGCGCCCGGCACAATCCTCGGATCGGCAGTGTAAACTCCGTCAACATCCGTGTAAACCTGGCAGAGATCCGCCTTGATGGCCGCCGCAAGGGCAATGGCCGTGAGATCCGAACCGCCACGTCCCAGTGTTGTGACCTGACCTTCCATGGTTTGTCCCTGGAAACCTGCGACGATGACGACATTGCCGTTCGCAAGCAACTCGGCGATCCGCTTTGGCGCAATATTCTGGATGCGGGCTTTTGTATGGACACCATCTGTCACAATGCCTGCCTGTGCGCCCGTCAGGGACACCGCATTCACGCCGATTGCGTGGAGTGCCATGGCCGTGAGCGCAATGGTGGTCTGTTCGCCCGTGGCCAGGAGCATGTCCATTTCCCGGTCACTGGGAAGGGACATGATGCTTTTGGCCAGTTTGATCAGGTTGTCTGTTACGCCGCTCATTGCGGATACGACGACCACAACCTTGTGGCCTTCTGCACGGTACTTGGCCACCCGCGCCGCCACATTCTTGATGCGGTCTGGATTGGCTACGGATGTGCCGCCATATTTCTGGACGATTAGCGCCATAATGCGTTGGGATATCTAATAACCTAAAAGACCGTAAATTGCACGAAAATCCTAGCGAAAGGTCTCAACCCGGAGGAACACCGGTTCGGACGTCACGACCGGCAACCGCTGTATTTTTGCCAGGGCTTTCCGGACAGCCCCGTTCGGAGCCTCATGCAGCATGAGGATCAGAGGCACCGAACCGTGATCAGAACCTTCCGGCTGAATAACCGATGAAATGCCGATTTTGGAATCGCCCAGGATCCTGGTGATTTTGGCCAGGGTGCCCGGAATGTCTTTAACAAACAACCGCACAAAATACCTGCAAACCACTTCGTCGATGTCCACTACTGTTGCTTCGCGTTGGTGCGGCACAAATGCCGGCACACGCCCGCGGCAACCGCACTTGATGTCGAGCGCCGCATCCGCGAAGTCGCTTAGAACCGCGCTGGCCGTGGCGTCCTTGCCGGCCCCTCTGCCATAAAACAGAGTGTCACCAACAATGTCTCCTCGGACGAAGACAGCATTGAAGACATCATTTACACTTGCCAGAACGTGCCCGTTTGGGATCAGCGCAGGATATACAGATGCCTGTATGCGCAAAGACTTGCCGCGCTTTGTCGCTGCTGTTTCGAGCAATTTCACGATGCCAAGCAGTTTGATCGTATAACCGAGATGCCCGGCAAACTCCATGTCCTGCCGCGTAATCGAACGGATTCCCTGAACGTAAATATTCTCGGGGTTAACCCAGAAGCCGTGCGCGAGCGATGCGAGGATGCCGGTCTTGTGTTGGGCATCAAAACCATCCACATCCAAAGATGGCTCGGCTTCGGCATACCCCAGTTTCTGCGCGTCCCTAAGCACGGTTTGAAATTCAGCTCCTTCGCGGTTCATCCGTGTGAGGATATAATTGCAGGTGCCATTTACGATGCCATATAGCTGATTAATCCGGTTGCCGACGAATCCCTCTCGCAGGCTCTTAATGATCGGTATGCCACCGCAAACGCTTGCCTCGTAGTAAAGGTTTGTCTCGTGCTTCCTTGCAGCTTCAAAAAGCTCTTCGCCGTGCTTGGAAAGCAAGGCTTTGTTGGCCGTGACCACGGGTTTTCCCAGCTTGAGCGCCTCCAGAACGATGGTTTTGGCGATTGTTGTGCCGCCCACCAGTTCCGCTACAACCTGAATCTCAGGGTCTTTCACCACTTCCTCCCAGCTTGTGGTCATAACGCTGGGAGGAATCTCATACGGACGGGGTTCATCAAAGGCTTTCACGGCAACGCGCTGAATGGCGATGTTCACGCCAAGGCGGGAGGCCAGCAATATGTTGTTTTTGCACAACGCGTGAAAAACACCGCTGCCAACGGTTCCGCCACCGACCATGCCGAATTTCACTTGATCCATAATAGGCTAAAATAATGGAATGACCCTCGCCCAGGAACAACCAATTTCTCGACCTGCCGGTTTCGGCTCACGGATGAGCAGAGCAGGGGGTTTGTGTTCACGGTGTTTTGTCCCCATTTGACGGGCTGGCTGCGCACACTGAGGAATGCCCGCAAACGACAGGCCTGCTCCCTGCTTCTGCGGCGGATCGGGATATGATTACCGAGGTGTTTCCGGCTGCCCCGGAAACCGTGGGACAATCCTCACCGGTAGAACTTCTTGAACTCCCGAAGCACTCCGTCGGAACCGAATACAAGCCTTAAGAAGGAATCTGGATAACTGTAGGTGTCCACGTAGGTGGGATAGAAGGGGCCGTAATCCCAGGGATAAAAGCCGTAGGCGGGTGAGGTGTATGCGTAGGTGTAGCCCCGGCGCGTTAGCCATTCGGCAACGATGGTGCCATCGGTCAATTTGGCATTCTTGTCAGGCGGGCCTAACTCGAGAATGGCCTGTTCGTAGGTGTAAAGGCCGATTCGACTGTTCCAGTCGATTCGTGGACGAGTTGCGCAACCTGTGACGAACACCGTCGTCAAGGCAAGCAGCAGGATTCCAGACCGGCAAAACCGTGTATTAACAGTCATATAGAGCAAGTTAAATCCCTTTTTGAAGGGCTGCAAGCCGAGCGGGAAAGCGATTTCGACAGTGAAATTCCCCCCAGCAAGCTGTAATAATGCTGCTAATGGAAGATACTATTGCGGCAATCGCAACAGCCCTGGGTGAGGCGGCCCTCTCGGTCATTCGTGTGTCGGGCCCTGGCGCGCTTGCGGTCGTGGACAAGTGTTTCTCGCCGGTCGGGTGTAGGGTCGTCCGACTGTCTGAGGCTCCAAGCCATACCGTGCATTTTGGACACATTGTGAAGGACGGCCGGAACGTTGACGAAGTCCTCGCTGCTGTAATGAAAGCTCCGAGAACCTTCACCCGCGAAGACGTCGTGGAAATAGCCTGTCATGGGGGGCCGGTTCCTGCTATGGCCGTGCTGGAGGCTGTTCTCCATAACGGGGCAAGGCTTGCGCATCCGGGCGAGTTCACGAAGCGGGCGTTTCTAAATGGCCGTATTGACCTTGCCCAGGCCGAGGCGGTCATGGATCTGATTCAATCGCGAACCCGATTGGCGATGGTCGCTGCCACGGAGCAACTCGCAGGCAAGCTCTCTCAGAAGGTGGAATCCGTTCGCACCAGCCTGATGACAGCGCTGGCACATGTGGAGGCCTGCATTGATTTTCCCGAAGAGGACATTACTCTGGAAACCAGTCGCGAGGTTGCAGGCCGGTTGCAGTCTGCCCTGGAATCGATTCATTGCCTGCTGAGCACGGCACATGAGGGGCGAGTCCTCAGGCGCGGTGTGCGTGCGGCGATCATCGGACGCCCCAATGCAGGGAAGTCCAGCCTGCTCAATCAG
This sequence comes from uncultured Verrucomicrobiota bacterium, assembly GCA_964401575.1. GTDB lineage: Bacteria > Verrucomicrobiota > Verrucomicrobiia > Limisphaerales > UBA8199 > CAYNZC01. The sequence goes on along the minus strand of CAYNZC010000016.1, from coordinate 21,104 downwards.
TTGCTCGGGCTGGATCGGGCAATCGTTTCCGAAATCGCCGGCACTACCCGAGACACGATCGAGGAGACGGCCAATATCCTGGGGATCCCGGTGATTCTGATTGATACTGCCGGACTACGCGATGCCGGGGATGAAATCGAGCGGGAGGGGATGCGCAGGACACGTGCAGCGTTAGGTTCCGCTGAGTTGATTTTGCACGTGGTGGACGCATCCGAGGAACTGAGCGACGCGGACGTGCGATACCTTGATGCATTCTCCGCCACAAAACGTATCCTGATTCGGAACAAGACGGATCTTCCCGAGAGGCTTGGAGGACTCCCGCCGAGCAGCGCTCCTGTCGTCAACGTTTCCTGTTCGACAGGGCAGGGGATCTACCAACTGAAACTCGCGATCAAGGAACTCGTGTGGTCCGGCGAAATCAAGGCGGACATGCTCGAAGTGATGATCAATGCGCGGCACCAGGAAGCTTTGAGCCGCGCAGCAAAGGCGTTGGAGCATGCGCTGGGTTCGCTCATGCATGATCGTGGCACGGAGTTGGTGGCAGACGACTTACGCCTTGCGGTCAATGCCATCGGTGAAATTACTGGAAAGACCACAACAGAAGATCTTCTGGACGTGATTTTCAACAAGTTCTGCATTGGGAAATAGTGCGTTGACTCCGTCTCTTCCGGCCCGGCAAATGGATTGCGGGACCCGGGCCGGCGCCTCTCGAGATGCTGGTGCCTGCCGATTATCGAACTTGCTTGTGAGCCGGTTTTGATCGTTCGAATCGCGAGCCAACGCGCGATCCGCTGGTTGCCATCTGTGCCAGGGTTCGATAAAACAGGTCCTATGAGCGAAACAAATTGGACAATGGAGAACCTTCTCGAAGCAGGCCGCCAATACCAGCATTCGGCTGTGCTTCTTGCGGCGGCTGAACTGGATCTTTTCGCTCATGCCAATGGTGGCGCTTCACTGACTGAGCTCGCGGGAAAGACCGGATCTGATCCGAATGCCCTGCGCGTGCTGTTGGACGCTCTCGCCTCGATGCAATTGCTGCTCAAGACCAGAAATAGTTACCGTCTTGCACAGGGTCTGGATGCCTTTCTAACCTCCGGCGGTAGGCGTCCGGTGCTCGGCATGCTTTGTCACCAAGCGAACTGTTACCGAAGTTGGGGCGAGTTGGCACGTGTTGCAAAGAAAGGCGTTCCGGCGCCACGCAGACCTAGCATTCGGGGCGGCCAGGGAGATGTGAAATCTTTCATTGAGGCTATGCACAATGTGTCCACGCCCGTTGCAGCCAAGGTTATTAGAGGGGTGCATCCGCTCTCTTTTACAAGGCTGCTGGACATCGGCGGCGCCTCCGGCACATGGACTATCGCCTTTTTGCGCGCGTGCAAGTCAAGCCGTGCAGTGCTCCTTGATTTGCCTCAAGTGATTCCCCTGGCGCGCAAGCGCCTTGCATCTGAGGACCTGCTGGATCGTGTCGAGTTGGCGTCTGGCGACTATAACCGTGATAGGCTCCCATCGGGCTGTGACCTCGCGTGGGTAAGTGCCATCATTCATCAAAACTCCATGGAGCAGAACCTGGAGTTGTTTCGGCGAACACATGCGGCATTGTCGCCCGGCGGAAGGATTGCGATTAGGGACATCGTCATGGAGAAGAACAAGGTTCGCCCTGAAGCCGGTGCGTTGTTTGCGGTCAACATGCTGGTCAACACAAAGGGAGGCGGCACTTACACATTCAACGAGACGAAGACTGCGCTTGAGAAGGCGGGATTCGTGCGTGTGCGACTTGCGCGGCGGGATTCGGGAATGAACGCGATTATTATTGCGGAAAGAGATTGATCTGCGTGATGGAGCAACTCCCTGTTACCTGCGAAACGAACTGGTAATGTCCTCGTTTGACACCTTTACGGTCTTTTTTTTCGCGGTGGACGTGGCGATCAGGCGCTGGAGTTCGACTTCATAAGCAGCGCTGTCGAGCGGCAGTTCAACCGTTCGCTCTTTGAGGGAGGAATACAGGATCGCGTTGGCCAACTCCACGGAGTGAATGCCTTCAGCGCCCGGCGCAATGAGAGGCTCGCGGCCTTGGATCGCGTTTACGAAGTTCTGAGTCAGTTTCGCGTGTGAATCCTTCGCTGCCGGAACCGGCATCTCTTCCCGAGAGCTTTTGGGGCGCCCAAAGCCGGAGTCGGCGCGCTTGCTGAACTCCGCCGAGTCCTCCTCGTTGCGTGTAATTTCGAGCAGATCGTTTTCCAGCAGCAGCCTGCCTTTTGTGCCCGCGATCTCAAGTCGGTTCGATCCCGGAAGCTCAGCGGTTGATGTGATCAACGTTCCAACGGCACCGCTGGGATATTCGAAGCACGCGGTGGCCTCATCTTCGACCTCGATGGCATGGTGCCGTCCGAGCCTGCAAAAGCCGCGAATCCGGCTCGGCATGCCGGTCATCCACTGAAGCGCGTCGAGATTATGAAGGCACTGGTTGATCAGCACGCCACCTCCTTCGCCGCGCCACGTGGCCCGCCAGCCGCCGCTCAGGTAATAGGCCTCCGTCCGATACCAATCCGTCATGATCCACGTCACCCGCAGCAGCCTGCCAATGCCGTCTTCATTGATGATGCGGCGCATTGTTTCGTATCGCGGCTCGATGCGGAACTGAAACATGGCCGAAAACACCAAGTCGGGACGAGACCCGCTCGCTGCGATCAGACGTTCCGCATCCGCCTTGTGGGCCGCGATCGGCTTTTCTACCAGAACATGCAATCCATGCTGAAAAGCGGAAATGCCCAAGGTGACGTGTTGATGGTGCGGCGTGGCGATCAAAACGGCGTCAATGCATCCGGAACGCATCATCTCTAGAGGATCATTGAACGCACGAGAGCTGCTGAACGGTGCCGCTTTCCCTGGGATACTGGTGCATACCGCCGCCAGTCGGGCGTTCTTGACTTTGCCGGCCGCCAGGTAACCGGCATGGTGCTTGCCAATATTGCCCAGTCCGATAACGCCAATCCTGGTCTCAGTCATGAGTCCCGCTCCCTTGTTACCACAAAAAGGATTTCTGTTCAGCCAAGAGGTCTTCACCCTCCCAGAGGGTCACTCGCCAGGCGGTCACTTCGCCAAAATCCGCGTATGGCTGGCCGGTCAGATCCAGGTTTGTCCATTTTCTGAAATACTTCCCGGCGTCCACCTGCTTTTCGATCGTTTTTTCCTTTGGCAGGTTTCCTTCGGCTGTCCCGCGAAGTTCCACCCGCAGCTTAAGAGGCGCCCAGACAGCCTTGTGGGTCTTCCACTGAACTGCGAAGCGAATACCGTTTCGCTTTTCCCTGTTCATCCGGAGGTGTGCCTGGTAGGCATCGCGCTCAAAAAGACTTGGCGAGAGAGCCGCTCTGCCTTTCTCATTCAGGAACTGCGGCAGGACTTTAAACACCTTTCCAGTGGCGCCTTGGGCCTCCGGGGCCCAAACCAAAATCGTCAGAATAACAATCTGCAAGAAACGCATGCCTCCAGATAACGTTGACGGGGATGGAATTCAACGCCAAAAGCAACCGCCTTGAGTTGTGGAATTCCTGGGCGGTGGCGGAAACAATTGTACCCGGATATGGGAAAACCTTCCTTTCAACATAAACGCAGCGAGTGAACGTCCGGCAAGGCTGTGTCGCAATTTCGATGGACTTTTGACGAATGAAGAACGTCACACAAGACTTGCTTTAGGTGACAGGACTGCTCTGAATACATCGTAGATGATGAAGGCTCTATCGTTTTGCGTTTTGTTATGCACAACCGCCTGTTGCAGTTTTGCCGGCCTGGTCACCTATCCCGCCCCGGGGGGAGAGCCACTTTCCACTAACTACACGGTTGAAGTTTCCGGAAAGATTGTGCCTGTTTACACAGCGCGTGTTCTTGATGCTCCATTCGATACCGGCAAATACAACTACGGCGGCCCCTACTCATTCACAGGTTTCGATCTCTCGGGCCCCGCTCAAGTTCGCATCCGTTCCACCAGGAAGCTAAACAATCTTGTTATCCGACCGGCTCGGAAGGACGTGAAGGTCCGCACGGTGGATTCGCAAACCGTAATTTTATCCGTCCCCGGCCCGTGCAAGCTGAGTGTCGAGCCGGATGGCAGGAATAGCCCGTTGCTCCTTTTTGCAAGCTCTATTGAAAAGGCCCCCGATACGGGGCCTGATGATCCGAATCTTCTGTATTTTCCACCCGGTATCCATCATCCAGGCAAGATCGCCCTGACAAATGACCAGACTCTCTACATTTCGGGGGGTGCCCTTGTTAAGGGCGGAGTGGTTGCTGAAGGGAAAAACATACGCATAAGGGGCCGCGGCATCCTGGATGGCTCTGATTACGAGTGGCGCAAGGGACCGACTCCCGACACCATCTCAATCCGAGGCACTAACATCGAGGTTAGCGGCATCACGATCCGAGGGTCCTCGCATTGGACGATCGTGCCTCGCAACAGCTCGATGATATCGATTCGCGACGTCAAAATCTGTGGCAGCCGGGTTCAGAACGATGATGGCATCAACCCATGCAACTCCCAGGACGTCCACATTACCGATTGCTTCATCCGCAGCGATGACGACTGCATTGCCCTTAAGGGTTTAGACCTCAAAGCAGCGAACAACAACGTCGAGCGAATCACTGTGGAGAACTGCATCCTGTGGTGCGACAGGGCGCGTGTTTTTCTTCTGGGTCATGAAAGCCGCGCCGCGCTTATGCAGGACATTCAGTTGAGGTCACTCGACATTATTCACTTCTCGATGACTGCGTTCCTTTTCGAACCCGGGGAGGAAATGCGGCTCCAACGGGTTGAGGTTGAGAATGTGCGATTAAACGCGGACGGACAAAACGAATTGATTCGCCTGAAGCCGGTTGTGAATCAGTACATGCACAACAAGGTTCCCGGACATATAGCTGATATTCACTTTAAGAATGTGACCGTTGGCGGGGGACCCGGAGCCTGCAAAATCCAAGTAATGGGGGCCGACCCAACGCATCAAAGCCGCAAGGTGATTTTCTCCGGTATCAGAATTGGCGGCAACACTCTTACGCAAGAGTCTCCGTCGATCGAGATTGGGCCCCACGTCGTCGATGTGCGGGTGCTGGAATGAGCCTGCAGAGCTGAGCAAAGGGACTGGCGAGCATTCCGGTTGTAAGGCATCTGGCGCCTGGAGGATGACAGGCGCCCGGATACACGCATCAGTCTACCCGGAGAAACGGAGCCCTGTGCCTTCAAGCCATATCAGGCTCTCAGGCCCGGATTATTTCTTCGCGGGGCTTGCCGCTGCAGGCTTATTCGTTTTGAGCTGGCGCTCGACGTCCTCGGCTTTGAGCACCTCGATTTTGGCGCCCTTCTTAAGTTCCTCAGCCGAAGGCACCTTGATGATATCACTTGTCAGGGGTTGGGGCGGCGGGGGCGGGGGCGGCGTTTCCGCGCCGACCAATTCCACGTCAAAGATCAATGCGGCTCCCGGCTCAATATTCGCGCCGGAGCCGAAGTCGCCGTAGGCCAGCGTCGAGGGGACATATAATTCCCACTTTGCGCCCTCTTTCATCAGTTGCAGCGCTTCTGTCCAGCCGCGATTAACAGTGAATTGCGCTGGCTTGCCGAGCTTGGCCGAACTGTCGAATTCTTTCCCATTGATCAGAGTGCCACGGTAATTCACGGTCACGGTGTCATTGCTTTTGGGGGTGGCGCCTGTGCCTTCCTTGATAACTTTATACTGGATTTCGGCCTTTGTGCCGTCGGGCAGAGCGACCGCATGAACCTTCACGCCGTCCTTCTTTTTGTTTTCAGCCAGAAACTTCTCCCCCTCCTGTTTATTCTTGTCGGCTATTTTCTTCCGCTCTTCCTCCCGTTTTGTGCGGGATTCCTGCTGGTAGGCCATGAGGGCCTCCTGGGCTTCCTGCTCCGTCATTCTGGGCTCCGCACCCTGGACCACGTCCGACATTGCCTCGCTGAGTGTTTTGAGATCCAGTTCCACGCTGCCGCGCTTTATGTTGTTGCCGATGCTCATGCCAATGGCATAACTCATCTTTTGTTTTTGATCGGCAAGCTTCGGCTTATCGTCTGCGGCAGTTGCCCCAAATTGCATGGCTGCAAGCATCAACGCCACGCCCAGTACCACGTTTGCGGTTAATTTCATAGTTCAAGTCAAAGATTAACAGAGCTTTCGTGTACACGAACATACAGGAATGTCCAGCAGGAATGCGATTGTTTCATCCAGGCGGTTGCGGCATAATGGAAATTCTTATGGCTGGACGCAGACAGTACCCTTTTCATCTGATTGAGCCCAAGTGGCAGCAGCACTGGCAGCGCGAAGAGACTTTTCGCGCCTGGAATCCGGGGCAACCCGCGACGCCGGGGCACCCTTTTATCCAACGACACAAAGGCGTTCCGCCCGAACAACTTCCAAAGTTTTACATTCTTGATATGTTTCCTTACCCCTCCGGCGCGGGCCTCCATGTAGGGCACCCGGAAGGCTACACGGCGACGGATATTTTGGCCCGCTATCGCCGCGCCAAGGGTGATCACGTGCTTCACCCGATGGGCTGGGACGCGTTTGGGCTGCCGGCTGAGCAATACGCGATTAAGACTGGACAACATCCAAGGAAGACGACCGAGCAGAACATCACGACCTTTAAGCGTCAAATCCAGTCATTGGGTTTCAGCTATGACTGGTCACGCGAGGTCAACACCACCGATCCCCGGTATTTCAAATGGACGCAGTGGATTTTCCTGAAGCTGTACAACTCCTGGTTTAACCCGGCATCGAACAAGGCTGAGCCCATCAATACGTTGCAGTATCCTCCTGAATTGTCTTCAGAAGCCCGGGGGCCAGAAATCGACGCAAGGCGAAGAGCCTTTCAGGACGCCCGCCGCCTGGCCTACGTGAGCGAGGCGCCTGTCTGGTGGTGCGAGCAGCTTGGCACGGTGCTTGCCAACGAGGAGGTAGTGGACGGCAAGAGTGAAGTGGGCGGCTTCCCGGTTGTGCGCAAACCGATGCGCCAATGGATGCTGCGCATTACTGCCTACGCAGAGCGCCTTTTAAAAGACCTGGAAACCATTGACTGGACCGATTCCTTGAAAGAAATGCAGCGCAACTGGATCGGCAGAAGCGATGGCGCCGAGGTGGATTTTACGGTGGCGGGAGTCGATCTCGCGGCGGGGCCAATGAAATTGCGCGTATTCACAACAAGGCCGGACACTCTATTTGGTGCGACATATATGGTGCTCGCTCCCGAGCATAAGCTGGTGGAGGCAATCACGAGCGACGCGCAACGCAGCGCCGTCGAGGAATACCAGGCGGTTGTGTCCAAAAAGTCGGATCTCGAACGCACAGAGCTCGCCAAGGAAAAGACCGGGGTGTTCACCGGCGCTTATGCGATCAACCCTGTAAACTCGGAGCGGATCCCAATCTGGATTGCGGACTACGTTCTCATCAGCTACGGCACAGGCGCGATTATGGCCGTGCCGGGCCATGACACGCGGGATTTTGAATTCGCAACGAAGTTCAAGCTGCCGATCCTGCAAGTTGTTCAACCGCCGGATGGCGCCGACTGGCGCGGCTACGTGGATGACGGCGTCTCGGTGAACTCCGCAAACGCTGAAATCTCGCTCAATGGCCTTCGAACATCCGAGGCGAAGCAGAAGATCACTCAATGGCTCGAGCAAAAGGGCCTTGGGCAGAAGACGGTGAATTACAAGCTGCGCGACTGGTTATTCAGCCGCCAGCGTTATTGGGGTGAACCGTTCCCCATCGTCTGGAAAACGGATGCGCTGGGCAACAGCTTTCATGAGGCAATCGCAGAATCGGCACTGCCGCTTATGCCCCCCTCGCTGGATGATTACAAGCCGACTCCCGATGGACAGCCACCTCTTGCCCGGGCCGCCGCGTGGGTGAACCTCCCGGATGGTTCAAAACGGGAGACGAACACCATGCCACAATGGGCTGGCAGTTGCTGGTATTATCTGCGGTATCTCGATGCGCAGAACGACTCCGCGTTTTGCGATCCCAGGACTGAAAACTACTGGATGTCGGGCGACAATTCATCCGGGAACAAAAAACCGGGTGTGGACCTCTATGTTGGAGGGACAGAGCACGCCGTTCTTCACCTGCTTTATGCCCGCTTCTGGCACAAGGTGCTCTTTGATTTGGGTTACGTTTCGACTTCAGAGCCTTTCTATAAACTGGTCAATCAGGGGCTCATCCTGGGCGAGGACGGCCAGAAGATGTCCAAATCCCGCGGCAACGTCGTCAACCCCGATGATATCCTCCGCGAATACGGCGCTGACGCCTTCCGGCTTTACGAAATGTTCATGGGGCCTCTGGAAATGACCAAGCCATGGAATACCAAGGGCGTGGAAGGGGTTTATCGCTTTCTCGGCAGAGTATGGCGGTTATTTATTGATGAAGACAGCGAAACAGAGTTTGAGCAAAGCGCCACTGTGGCGGGAGACCTGTTCCCTGAAGCGTTGGACACGATCAGGCTGAGTCGAGCCATAGCCGATGCAGAACCGCAACCGGAGCAATTGAAGGCTCTCCATGCCTGCATCAAGAAGGTCACAGAAGATCTGGACGGAATGCGATTCAACACAGCGATCTCTGCGCTCATGGTATTTGTAAACGAGGCGATCGCCTGGCAGACGAGGCCGGTCCGGGTCATGCGTGATTTCCTTGTTCTGCTCCAACCCTTTGCGCCGCACCTTGCCGAGGAACTTCTTAGCAAGCTTCCCGGGGCGTCGGTCGAGAAATCTTCTGCTTATCTCCCATGGCCGGTGCATAATCCTGCACTCCTTGTCGAGAGCACGATCGAAGTTCCCGTGCAGGTTAATGGCAAGCTGCGCGATGTTATCCGGATCGCCGCAGGCGCATCACGTTCGGAACTCGAAGCTGCCGCCCTCAAAGCCCCGAGGGCACAACTGTTCATGACGGGGAAAACGGTCAGAAAGGTCATTGTCGTTCCCGGAAAGTTGGTGAACATCGTCGTCGGGTGACATAAACCGTGCGCTCGACACACGAAACGTTTGACCCGCACCGGGCGGTGCCGGGTAGGGGCGTTTTGTGAATCCGGGCGCTGTGTGGTCGGCAATAAACCCTGGGCGGCCCCCTCACGTCCGCCAGTTGAGTTCCACCTTCTGCCCGTGCAGCTTGTGAGCGCGGTTGACGCATCGCAGTTCCAGGCTCATGCCCTGCTTCTTAAACGTAGCGAGCACCCATCCTGACGGGCTCTCCTCTCCGAACACATGCGCCAGGGCCGGGAGGTTCACCAGATGAATACCGCTCGTGTCTTCCGCAATATGCCATTGGTGGGTGTGACCAAATACGTACGCCTTGACCTGCTTGCGAGGTCGCAGCACATCAAACAGAGCCTGTGTATCCTTTAATGCGCCCGTGTTGGGCTCGTCCATGGGATTGTGGTGTGCCACCACGATCGCGGGCTTTCTTTTTTGAGAATCCAATTGTTTTGCGAGCCAGAACAACTGTTCCTCACCCAGCAAACCCGGGGTGGAGTTGGTCCTTTCGAGGGAATCGAGCAGGAAGACATTCGCGTGGGGCGTCTTGAGTATCAACGCGTGCTTGTCTTTCAAATAGCTCTTCCTGGCTTTTGGAAATGCTGCCCAGAACCTCTCGCGGTTATCATGGTTACCTAAAGCCAGGTGCAGCGGCAAACCGGCCGCACGCAGTGGATCAAGCAGACTCACCAGATTCCGGTAGTCCTCGGACAGGCCCTGACTGAACGCGAGATCGCCGCATATCATCAACGCGGCGGGTTTCCTGGAGAGGTTCAAAACCTCCGCCGCTGCCAGCTTGAAATTTTCGGTGGGACTAATTCCGCGCACGATCTTCGCAGGATCGCCGGAGATGTGAATGTCCGAAAACAGTGCCCATGTGTCTTTATCCGTTCGCCTGGACGCAGCGAGCAGCTCAGGTGAAACGCCAAGCGCGGCGGAGAAGATGAGGGCATGACGGATGAAATCGCGGCGAGAAAGCGGAGCCAGATGTGCAGCCATAGTGGATGTTTCTTAACCGCTGTGCGTCTGGCCGTCAAACTTTTCGTCGGAGCAGGCCAGGGTTGAATGGCGAAGAAGAGAGGGACCAGCCTGCCTTCCGGCTGGTCCCCTGGAAATTGCCTCCTTCCCTTGCGGGACAGTTCCTGAGTTCAAATAGTGGAGCTGCCGAAGCGGCTGCCAGACATCCGGAGCAGAACATCTAGGCGCGCTCCATGTATTTGCCCGTGCGAGTGTCGATCTTGATTTTCTCTCCGGTCTTGATGAACAGGGGCGCCTGGACGGATATCCCCGTCTCCAGAATGACGGTCTTCTGCACATTATTGGCGGAGTCCCCGCGGATGCCCTCGGGGGCGTCTTTAACCGCCAAAATCACGCTGGATGGCAGTTCAACACTTACGGCCTTGTCCTCGACGAAGGTAACCGTCACCGGCCCGTTTTCGACAAGGTACAGCTTCGCATCTCCGACTAATTCGGGCGAGAGAGTGACTGTTTCGTAAGTCTCAGGGTCTGAGAAGACGAAGTCTTCGCCGTCCTTGTAGCTGAACTCCATTTTTCGGACCATCATGGGGACCACATCAATGCGTTCCGTGGAGCTGAAACGCACGTCGGAGGACTTGCCGGTCCTGAGGCTGCGCAAGCTGGCCTGCACGAAGGCGCGGAGATTGCCAGGCGTGCGGTGCTGACTATCGAGCACCACGCACACATCGCCATTATAGTTTATCGCCATTCCTCGGCGAAGATCATTTGCTGTTGCCATAGAGATTGAGTACTTCGCTTCCTGCCATGTCAAATGGGCGGTCAGCGAGTCTCAAAGACTATCAAAAGCATTTGCCGCTGCAAGCAGTCAGTTGAAAATTGCGCATGATTTGTTGAGGGGGCAAATTGACTGCAGAGGAGGACGGCGAGCGGTTTGACGGAAAAAGGCCCGTTTCCTGCTCTTGCAAACAATATGGTGATGGGTTCGGGTTTTCACAAGAAACTGCGTAGCGATTCGATCATAGGGCTGAGAGGAGCTGTAACCCAGGTCCTCAAAGGCCCACGTTTTCGCGTGGCGCTGCCCGATGGCAGGCAGGTGCTTGCCTGCATGGCTGGGCGCATCCGAAGGGGCTTTGTACGGATTAATGAGGGCGATCTGGTCCATGTCGAGCTTTCTGCCTATGACCTCGGTAAAGCCCGGATCACCTTTGCGCAGTCAGCACGGTGATGCGGAGGATCGAGTGGTCCGGGGGGTTGGCTACTTGCAAGCGCCCCTGTAGGGCCCACGGCGCGAAAAACTTGCAAGAAAATCTTATTGCTTTCGGGTGTTTGCCCCGTATTCTTTTCCGTCCACCCCCCAAGCGGGGTATAAGGACTGATTGAACGCTGAACTGACACGCAAAGCATTGGAGAAGGTTGGCAACCCCAACATTCTGGTGAACCTCGTATCTCGACGTGTGCGCCAACTCACTTCGGGCGCAGGCGGTTTGTGCCGTCCGCTGGTGAACGCGCCAAACCTTGGCGCTGCCGACACTGCGCTTCTCGAGATTATCGAGGAGAAAATGAGTTTTGAGATGCCCGAAGCACAAAAACCAGGCCGGGCACCGGCCAAACGGCGCAAGAAACACTAGACGCACTGCGTTGGTGGCATCATTTTAGCGGCCGGGAGTTTATGTTCTCCCGGCTTTTTTATGGCAGAGATTCTGAGGAATCCAACAGCGTTGCGGGACTATCACATACTCGAGACTTACGAGGCTGGAATTGTGCTGCACGGGACCGAGGTAAAAACTCTGCGGGCGGGCAAGGGGCAGATCCGGGAAGCTTTTGCCAGGGTCGAGAATGGGGAAGTCTATCTGTACAATGCCCATATAGACGAGTACAGCCATGGCAATTATCAGAATCATGAACCCAAAGCCGTGCGCAAGTTGTTGCTTCACAAGAATGAGATACGGAAGCTCATTGGCCTGGCCTCTGCGAAAGGTCATGCGCTGGTACCGCTCTCTTTTTACTGGAAGAACGGCAAGGTGAAGGTGGCGCTGGGTGTTGGCAAAGGCAAAGCCGAGTACGATAAACGTGAGACGCTTCGACGCAAAGAGGCCGAGATGGAATTAAAGCGCGCCACGATGAAGCGAGGCCGTTAGGCGGTGTCCACCAAGAACCCGCCGCACCGCCTCTGTACGCAAAAACACCGCCGACTTGTGGCCGACGGTGTCCTTAGTAAACCTTCTCTCGGTCAGTGCTACCTTGCAAAGAGAGCGCTAAACTTGCGGGTCAAACCAAACGTGCCGAGAAGCCCGAGTCCGAGCAGCGCCACACTTGATCCGCCATCGGGGACATTTTCGCCAGGACCCTGTTGAGGGGCACTCGTCTCGATTTCGAAGGTGATGCCAGTCTGGTGGTAATAGCAGTCCGGATCGAACGCCAGGCCGAAGTCACTCTGCCAGGGCCAGCGCGAATCGCCGACATAGGCATTTAGCACAGAAAGGTCTGACGCGCTGAAGTCATAAACGAAATCAAAAGTTCTGTTTCCGCCCATCTGCGCATCCGTCCAGGTGGTCAGGTGCAAGCCAACGCCAGCGAAATAATCCTGGATGCCGGGGGCATAATCGCGCTTGGACCACTGGACCGTAAGCGGGTCGTTGACGAGGTGAATGAACAGCGCATTGTCTCCACGTTCCCAATCATACAGATCATTAATGGTCAAGCGGGCGCTGCTGATGACTTCCCCCTCGGGAATGTTGGCATTCATTGCCCACACAACGGCTCTCTCGTGATCGAGGTTTCCGAGGTTGCCGCTGAACCTCAAAGTGATCGCATTCGCGTTCAAGGTCAGAACGATTACTGCTGCAAACGTCAATATGTTTCTCATACCGGCAACTATGATAGCATTACTCATGCCCAATAAATTGACACAGCATAAGGCGCTGCAATCAAGTGATTTAAAGATTTTAAGAGTCCTGGAAAGGTCAGGAAAACGTCGGAAAACCTTACAAATTTCGGGTTTTCTTACACTTGCTCCTCGGACCAGGTGTGCGGTATCATTCAACTTGTTGAACGACAATCCCCAAAGTTGTCCTTTGAACTTCAATAGAGCGTTGGCTTTCGCGGCTGTTTTTTGCCATTGCCTCTGGTGCTGCGGCGCTGAACTTCAGCCCGGCTATAGAACCCGCACATGGCAAAGCGATGACGGCCTGCCGCAAAACTCCGTGCTGTCGCTTGCGCAGACCCGTAACGGCTACCTTTGGGTGGGCACTCAGCAGGGATTGACCCGTTTCAATGGCGTGGAATTCAGAGTTTTGCGAGAGCCGGAGGCGAGGCACCTGGAGAGCGGCAAGATTACTGCGTTGCTGGCCACGCGGGATGGGAGTCTATTCATCGGGTGCGAGGGGTTTGGGGTGACGCGGTGGAAAGGCGGGGCATTCACTCATTATGGGACCAACAACGGCCTTCCGAATGCTGACATTCACTGCTTTGTCGAGAAGCCGGATGGCGCGGTGTGGGTAGGAACAGAGGGAGGGCTTGTGCTGCTGCGGGATGTTCCGGTAAACACCACCACGGTTAGAGACGGTTTGGGGGATAATTCTGTTCGCGCACTGGCACTGGATCTCTCGGGCAATCTGTATGTGGCTACGAAGCGCGGTCTCACGACGATCGGGGCCGATGGATCGATTCGTACGCGCATCTTTCCGGGCCGTTGGAATGCGAATGCTCTGAGGGCGGTGTGGGCTCGGGATTCCTCCAGTGTCTGGGTGGGAGCCACGGATGGGCTTTATCACATCACTCCGACGAATCAAACGGCCTTCAACATCCGCGAAGGCCTTCCGGACCCTATCATCAATGCAATTTGGGAGGACCATTCCGGTGCGGTGTGGATTGGGACCTATGGAGGATTGGCGCGAATTCGCGACGGCATGATCCGGCTTTTGCCGGGGCTCAGCCCTATGGCCGAAGACATGATCAATGTGATTCTGGAGGATACTGAACACAATATCTGGGTGGGCACCAGGGACGGGCTCATGCGGCTTTCGCCGTCGAGATTCGCGACTCTCACGACTCAGACGGGACTTTCGGGGAACAACATTATGTCGGTTCTCGAGGATCGGACCGGAAGGATTTGCCTTGGGGTATGGGGCGGCGGTCTGAACGTGATAAGCAACGGGTCCGTGCGTGTTTATCCGCATCCGAGCGAGTTGGCTCGCGACTCTGTGTTGTCGCTTCTGGAAACGCGTGACGGATCCCTCTGGGCCGGAATGGACTTTGAGCTTGGGCTGAATGTTCTGAGCAACGACACCCGGATAGCGCTGTCCGGCCTCGCTACAAACGGCCCGATTCGGGCGCTTTACGAAGACCGGCACGGTGCGATGTGGGTAGGCGGTGATGGTGGCTTGATGGTTGTCTCCGCCGCAGCTACAAACATATACACTACTTTCAACGGGCTGCCTGGCAACGTTGTGCGGGTGATCACAGGCGACCGCCACGGCAACGTGTGGGTTGGCACGGACAGGGGGTTGAGCTGTTTCGGGGGAGGGACGATCCGGAGGTGGGGCAAATCCGACGGTCTTTCGCACGAAATGATCAACGCCCTTTATTTTGATGAGGAGGACCGGCTGTGGATCGGAACGCTCGGCGGGGGTCTCAACTGCGGCAAGGACGGCAGGTTTGTTTTTTGGACAACGCGTGACGGGTTATTCAGCGATGACGTTTACGAGATCCTTGAAGACGACCAGGGTTACTTTTGGATGAGTTGTCGCAAAGGGCTGTTCAGGGTGGCGAGGCGTGATCTGTTCAAACAGAAGGATGGCGGACTGGAGCGCATTTCGAGCACGGTGTTCAGCAGGGCCGACGGCCTGGTTAGTGTTCAGTTCAACGGGGTGGCCAAGCCGGCGGCCTGGAAGGACCGTTCCGGTCGCCTATGGTTTGCGAGCATTGGGGGAGTGGCACAAGTGGATCCATCGATTCCCACGAACATGCGCCGCCCCCCCGTCGTGATCGAGCGGATAGCCGCTGGCACCCAGGTACTGTGGGCGACGGATGATGGGGCTTCAGCGGACAAAATCACGGTGCCGGCGGGTGCGCAGGATGTCGAAATATATTACGCGGCTCTGAGCCTGACGTCCCCGGAGAAGAACAAGTTCAGTTATCGGCTTGAGGGCGCGGATTCCAAGTGGACATACGCCGGGTCGGAAAGGCTGGCCCGTTACAACAAGCTCGCACCCGGGCGGTATCGGTTCTGTGTGATCGCGTGCAATAACGACGGGGTTTGGAACGAGGATGGGGCTGCGGTGGCCGTGACCGTGCTGCCAAAGTTCTGGCAGACGTGGTGGTTCCGCGCGTTTGCAGCCGTGGCGGTGGCCAGCCTGGTGTGGCTTGCCTTTTCGATCCGGTTGTCCCGGTTGCGCGCACTTGAGGACCTTCGCATGAGCATTGCCGCGAACCTTCACGATGATGTCGGGGCGCGGCTGACAAAAGTCGCCATGATTACTGAGCACGTGAACCATCAGGTCGGTAGTGAACACCGGATTAAGCCGGGTATTGATGCGATTGCGCGGGCAACGGCGGATGTTACGCGGGCAATGGATGAAGTGGTATGGACGATCAACCCCAAGAATGACACGGTTGAGAACCTTGCGAATTACGTTTTTCACTATGCGCAGGAATACTTTCAAAACACGAATGTGCGATGCCTGCTTGATTTTCCCACGGAGCTGCCGGCGCGAAGCATCCCCACCGCGATGCGTCATAACCTCTTCATGACGCTCAAGGAAGCGCTCAATAACGTGCTAAAGCATTCCAAGGCCTCTGAGGTGCGGATCCAGTTACACACGCGCGAGCGTGGCCTGGTGATCGACATCGTCGATGATGGCAGTGGCTTCGACGTGGAACGCGCGCGCGGGGCAGGGGATGGGCTCAAGAATATGCGGCAGCGGGTCGAACAATTTGGCGGCCAGGTGGGATGGTTCACCGCGCCCGGGAAAGGAACGCGGGTTACCATTGAAATGCCCTGGGCGTAAGAGCCCTGGGGAAGGTTTTGGACAAGGAATACGAAGCATCTTCCCGGGGTCTTTCGTCGGGGCCGGTTTTTTTGCGGCCCATTTCAACCAGGGGTACCCGTGCCGTTTCCCCGGGCAGACGGGCGATGCGCCGCAACTCCCAGGTGTCCTGACTGTCAGGGCAGCAGTCTCCGGCGGTTCCCGCCTTACTCGTCCGCCGCTGGCAGCTTTCCTTGTTTGTAGCTCGACAGCGCTTTCTGGAGGCTGGCCTTGAGCTTGTCGTCGCCGGCAAGTGAGACTGCCTTCTCCTGCAGTTCAATGGCTTTCTTCTTTTCACCCTTCATCCATGTGGCGCGCGCCAGGGTGTCCAGAATGGCGGGGTCTTTGTCCTTTGCGAGTTCGTTCGCCCGCGTGGCAACCCCGTGGGCGATATTTACCACCTCAGGCTTGCTCGAGTCCTTGGATGTGACCAGTTGCCAGGCAATTTGATTGAGCATGGGGGCGGACTTTGCGTTGCGGGAAAGGCGTTCGGCCGCTGTTGCCGCCGCTGCATAGTCTGCCTTGCCCAGGCAAATCTGAATCCTCACGGAATCCAATGCGGCGCGGCTCTCCTCCGGCATCAGGTTTGAGATTTCGTCAACGGTCTTCTCCGCGGCGGCCCAGTCTTTTGCCTCCATTTGCTCGCCGAGGGCTCTTGCCTGCTTCATGAGGGCGTCATTGTTTTTTTGTTCGAGTTCGGCCTTTTCCGCCGCTTTCTTGAGGTCGAACTTTCCGGCGAGGACCTGCTCGATGGTTTCGTCTTGCAATGAAGAGGGATGGCCGATCCAGGCAATCCTGCCCTGCTTGTCCACCAGGAACGCCGCAGGGATGCCGTTTCGCTGTGCGGCCTGCATCCAGTTTACGGCCATTGCCCCCTTTTCATCCTTTGACTTGTCATCCAGCACAACACGATACGTCATGTTCGAGCCCATTTTCTTTACGAAGGGCCGGACCAGTGTCTCGTCGCGTTCCCAGACGTTCTGGCCGATCACGATGAGCCCTTTATCGGCGAACTTTTTGTGCAAGTCGTTCAGGTGGGGAATGGTGGCCCGGCAAGGTCCGCACCACGTGGCCCAGAACTCCACGATGTAGGCCTTGCCGTTCTCGAACTTTTTCACAGGTTCGCCCTGCACCCAATCGCCGGTTTGAAGCTTTGGCGCCGGGTCCCCGGCCTTCAGGGTTGCGTCGGCGGCGTTGAGCATTGTCGAGCCCGCAAGCAGAATAAGCCCTACGATTGTTTTGATAGAGATTTGCATGCCCGACTCTGGCCTTGTTGAGGCTGCTTAGCAACTACAATTTGGAGTCCGATTTGGAGTTTGTTTCGTCGGCTTGATACAATGGAGGTCCGTGGGGATGGATTCCGCTGCCGGATGATGGAGTCGTGAAGCTGACTAAGGCGGCTTTTTGCTTCCGTGTTGCACGACAAAGCTGACCGGGTTCCGACCACCCCATGGTTTCGGGCTGGCTTGACGGATCGAGTTGCTTCACCTAGCGTCCCCAACCAGTTGAAGACGGATCAATACTTCTTATCGCATAACCTGGCGGCCTGGCCGGGAGCTTCGGGCTCGGGCGATCAGGGAGCACAGTCCGGTTCGTCGCATGAACCGGACGACTGCGAGCGGAGGTGCGTTTATGGATAAGGTGTGGATGGCGCTGGGCCTGACCGTTTTTGCGGGAATGGCTACCAGCATCGGCAGCGTTATAGCATTCACCGCCCCGCGCACGAATTTTCGTTTTCTCTCGGTAGCCACCGGTTTTTCCGCCGGGGTTATGCTTTATGTGTCATTTGTCGAGATATTTTTCAAGGGAGTCAACGCCCTTGTGGAGCGCTACGGATCTCCTCTGGGTCACTGGGTGAACACGGGGTCATTTTTTGGCGGCATGCTCCTGATTGGCCTCATTGACAATCTCATACCTCGCGCTGAGAACCCTCACGAAACGCCAACAGAGGCTGAAACGAAGCATCTGCACAAGCCGGACCGAGGCGGCGATTTGGGAGCCGGCAGTTCCGGAGACCTTGCGGCCGTTCACGCTTCCCAACATCACAGGCTCTTGCGCATGGGGCTGTTCACCGCTGTGGCGATTGGCATTCACAATTTTCCCGAGGGCCTGGCGACGTTTCTTGCCGCATTGCAAAACACGAACCTGGGCATTGCAATTGCGATTGCTGTTGCGCTTCACAATATTCCCGAAGGGATCAGCGTGTCCGTCCCGATCTTTTACGCCACCGGGAATCGAAGGAAGGCTTTTTTCTACTCCGTATTGAGCGGCCTTGCGGAGCCTGTCGGGGCGATTATTGCTTATCTTGGAATTCGCGTATTTTTTGCCGGCGAAACAGGCGTGATTCCGCAAGAAATCATGGGAATTCTCTTCGGAGGCGTGGCTGGCATTATGGTTTATATAAGCCTGGATGAGCTGCTCCCGACGAGCCGGGCGTATGGCAAAGGCCATGACAGCCTTTATGGACTTGTTGCCGGCATGGCTGTGATGGCGCTAAGCCTTCTCCTGATGAAGTAAGAATCGCTCGCCGGGCTTGAGGTCCGGTCGATCGTTACAATCTTCGCGCCGGTATGCGGGCTAGCGCCCCGCGTTGCGTAAATACTCGCCGTAGAGGCCTTGCAGTTCCTGGCCGGACATGGTGTTTTTGTGCACCAGGACGCGATATTTGCAGCGGACGGATTTCCCGGGGGACAGGGTTTTTCCCTCGACCCCGGGCCACCCGACGCACAGCACGCCGTAGTGACGTGTCAGCCAGGTTGGGGGATAGTCCGGGTGAGAGGCGGAGACAAAGATCGCCACGCCGCGAGGGGCCTCAAGTCCCGGATAGGTGGCCGTCAGGTCCGCCCAGCTCAGCGGGGTCATGGGCAGGTCCTTGTCATGGATGCCGGAGGAGGTGGTGATCAGCCTTTGAGATCCTGGTGCGAAGCGGAGCGTGAGTCCGCCATAACTCTTTCCCTCTGCGCCCCGAAGCGTGACCGGTTGTCCGATCGGGGTGTAAACAAAGGATAGATCCATTGCTCTGCAGTCGTTTTGTGCGGGATAAACGGTGATCTCGACCACCTCCTTCATTGCTTTGCGTCCCTGGGCCACCCAGTAATTTTGCGCCTTTAACACGGCGCTGCTTTTTCCGGCGCTGCGTTTTAACCAGCGGTCAAATCTCTGTTCGATTCCTTTTAACATCCACAGGTCGTGCTCGCTGCCTTCGATGATCACATGCGGCCATGCCCAGAACAGGCCACGGTGGTGGTAGTGGTCTTTGGGGAAATCGTCTGTCAGGACTTCGCCGTCCAAGCCGTACAACGGATGAATATAGGTGCTGCGGGCGCGATCCGGCGGCGCATTTGTGCTTTGGATAATTCCGTGATTGTAAACAAACACGGGCTTTTGCCCGTCAAAAAGGCATAAGGACTTGTCGTCCATCGGTTCAAAGCGAAAGACTGCGGACTGGGCCGGCAGAGTGGCAAGCCATAAGGAGAGAACAAACAGGGTTCTGTTCATATGCAAGATTTGTATTTGAAACCGTGGCGAAAGCGAATATGAAATATGCATTCCGGCGCGGTAATCCCGCCGGGCAACAACATACGATAAGTGAAGCTGACTGATCTGCGGGGCATCCTGCGTTACATCCCTCAATACCGGGATAGGACTTTCATTATTGCGGTGGACGGGGCGGTGGTGACGGATGAGAACTTTCCGAACCTGCTCATGGACATTGCCATTTTGCGCTCGCTGAACATTCGAGTGGTGCTGGTGCATGGGGCCTCGGCGCAAATCCGTCAACTGGCGCAGGAACACGGCGTTGCGCCATCCAACTTCGACGGCAGTGGCGTTACCGACACCCCCACGCTGAACCTGGCGCTGACCGCCAGCAACAGGCTGACCCATGAAATTATGGAGGGGCTTTGCGCCAACGACTTGCGCGCCTCTTCCACCACGGCTGTCATTGCGCACCCTGCGGGCATTTTGCACGGGGTTGATCACCTCTTCACCGGCAAGGTTGAGCGGGTGGATGTCGAAATGCTTCAGAGACTTCTGGATGCCGGGATCATTCCTGTGCTTCCTCCGCTGGGTTTCGACGGGGACGGCAAGACGTACCGGGTCAACTCGGACAGTGTTGCGCTCGCTGTGGCGGAGGCCCTGAAAGCCGTTAAGCTTATTTTCATCACGACCCAGGACGGGCTGAAAGTCGGGGAACACTTTATTCGCCAGATGCCCATCGCAGACCTCGAATCCGTGCTCGCCCTGCAAAAGGACGATATACACCCGGACGCCCTTTCAAAGGCGATGCACGCGGCTGGGGCGTGCAAGGCGGGAGTTCCCAGGGTGCATGTGATCAATGGTGCGGTGGAGGAAGGATTGCTTGCGGAGGTGTTTACGAACGAAGGCGTGGGCACGCTGATTTACGGCAACGAGTTTCAGCAGATCCGCCGCGCGATGAAAAAGGATATCCGCAGCATTCAGAACCTGACGAAACAATCTGTTGCCACCGAGGAGCTGGTGAAGCGCACCCGATCATCCATCGAACGACAACTGAGCGACTACTACATATTCGAAATAGACAAGAACCCGGTGGCGTGCGTTGCGTTGCACACCTTTCCGGACCAGGGAAAAGGGGAACTGGCCTGTCTGTATGTGAGTCCTGCGCATGAGAACCAGGGCATCGGACGCAAGTTGCTTCAGTTCGTTGAGAACAAGGCAAAGGAAGCCGGGCTGAATGAACTGATTGCTCTATCAACCCAGGCATTCACTTATTTCCAGTCCAAGGGAGGTTTTGCGGAAGGGTCGCCTGATGACCTGCCGATTGCGCGTCGAGAAAAATACGATGCCAGCGGACGCAATTCCAAAGTGTTGGTCAAGAAGCTCAAGTAAGTCTGCGTGTCAACCGGCTGCCGCCGCCGCCGAAATCCGCTGGTTACAGCGGTTGGGGCATTCGGGAACATCATGTGGAGATAGAACTCCCGATGGCGGCGCCCCTGCCGGTGGAAGACAGGAGCGCCGCTCGTGGCGAGCCGGACGTCAGGTGCTTATTAGAATGTCAAAGAACGGTGAAAGCTCCGGGGGGGGGCGTTTCAAAATAACCGCAATTAAGT
>CAYNZC010000015.1:33681-49027 GCA_964401575.1 uncultured Verrucomicrobiota bacterium | reverse complement strand
AAAACGTCAACAGGCAATGGCCCCTCGCCCTCAATGATACATAGAACGGAAAAACCTTTGTAACTCGAGCCCCGGGATGCATGTAGCGGCGGGTGTTTGCGCAGCCGGAATCCGGAGCGTGCCAACCATGTTCTTTTCTTCAGAGCTCATGCACCTTTTTTCTGCTCGAACTTTCGTTGTGAAAGAGGTTAGTCCTTGTCGTGAAATCGTTCAACCGGGGCGGATCAGTGTGCTTGCACCGGAGTTTCCCCGGGATGAGGCACGGTGAAACCAGGGGAAATGAGAGCGGCCTTGCTGCGCATTTCGGCAGCCTGGCAGGCAGGCGCACGCATGTTTTATTCTTTATTTCCTGCGGCATTGGAGTATGCCATGGGCAGATCCAATGTTTTGCGTGCGCCACATCGATGGTAAAAGGGGTTATAATGGCAGCTCCCGCGCAGTTTTGGGAGGTTTCCTCGCGGTTCTCCTCATGGTCTGCTTCACTGCCGGGGCGCATACCTTGCCCATTAGCTACCTTCGGCTGGTTGCGGACAGGGAGTATCTCCACCTGGAACTCATCTTCAACCCGTTCGAGCTTACGTTTGTTTCGGAGGTTGATGACGACAAGGACGGCGAGTTGAGCGTGGGCGAAATCAAGAAACACGGAGAAAAAATCGCAACCCGTATCTCGCGCTCGCTCCGGGTCCTGGTGGCCGGCAAAGTTGTGACTCCCGAAAATGCCGGCATGGATCCGGACATGTCCGGTCATCACGTGCGGCTGCGGGTTCACTACAAAGTTGATGCGCGGGAGGCCCCGATTGCGTTGATTTCGGAGATGCCGTCCATCACCAGCGCGTCGCATCTGACCCAGGTTTCTTTTTCAAATGGCCGTTTGGTGCAACTGGGGCAGATGGACAGTCGATCTGTGAAAGTGGCTTTCAACAATCCGGCACCGCGGGAGAAGAAGGCCGAGGCAACAGCACGGTCACGTGACGCTCAAAAGCATGAATAACCTGAAATCAATAATTGGCAGGCTGGGGTTCGCAGTATTGACGTGTGCGGCGAGTTCGTGGTGGGCGTGTGGGGCGGCTCAACAGGCTGACGGCATCCTCTGGGCGATTGGCAGTCTGGACGGCGCCTCGGCCGAGTTTGCGCCGGGATCCAGAGGCGAACTGGATTTTATGGTCGGCAGTTCCGTTGTTTCCAGGGACTTTGCGGGGCATCACGAGGGTTCTGTTGGTTGGGATGGCAGGGTTGCCGAGAGGACTTTCCGGATCCATTTCAACATGGCGGAGGTTCCGGAGGGATCCTGTGAACTGTTGCTGGAGCTTATCTATGCGGGGGCTGCGCCCAAGCAGATCAAGATTGGCGTGAACGACAGGAGCGGGATTTTCCCGGTCCGCCTGGCGCCCAAGCGCAGCACGTGGGGCGAGGAAGGCAACGAAATGTTGCTGGCAAAGCAAACCCTGTCGGTGCCTTTGAATGCCGGGCTGTTGAAAGCCGGGTCCAACCAGGTCCGGATCGCCGTCCTTGGGATGGGCGGGATGAGTTACGATGCGGTGATCCTTCGTAAAGCCGCGGCAAAAGTGGAACCGCTCAGGATCGAGCCGACGATTTTTTTCAGACGAAGCGGGGGCGAGTTGGTGGAGGTTTGCCGGGTTGTGGCGCCTTTTGCCAAGAGGTTTGCCACAGGTGAGGCAGGGCTACGGATTGGCGGAGCACGATTCAGTGTGGGGCTGACCAATGAATACGACTTCGGGTTGTTGACTGCAGACGTAGAAGTGCCCGTGCGTGTGATGGGCGGTTCAGCGACCGTGGAACTTCGGCTGGACGATGCAAGGCGCGAGGTGACGCAGGAGTTGAAGCCGGGCAAGCAGTGGAAAGTGTTCGTTTGCCCGAAGGTGCATAACGATGTTGGCTACACGGATCTGCAGCCGCACGTGAACGAGTTGGATAATCGGAACAGCGATGCTGTGCTGGACGTGCTGCGCCGGTACCCCTTTTACAAATTCAACTTTGAGACTTCCTGGCTGGTGGAGAATTACCTGGATTGCCGGACGGCGCCGTACCGGCGCGAGTTTCTGGAGCAGGCGCGCAAGGGCCGCGCGGCTCTGAACGCGTTCTACCTGAACCTGATGACGGGTCTTTGCACGGGGGAGGAACTTTACCGCGCGATGTATTTCAGCGCGAAAATTCACCGGGAGCATGGGGGTAACTTTGACACGGCATGTCTTACCGACGCGCCGTCGCACTCGTGGTTTTTGCCGAGCCTGTTTTCGGATGTGGGGATCAAGGGTTTTTCGAACGGGGCGAACCAGACGCGCGCTCCCATTTTGCATTACAGCGAACTTAACGAGGATTCGCCTTACTATTGGGAGGGCATGAATGGGGAGAGGGTCCTGATGTGGTATGCTCGGAGCTATGTGCAGCTCAAGCGGCTCACCGGGCCGGGCTGGGGTGGTCCGACCTCGAGTTTTGAGCATCTTCTGCGCAGCGTTCCTCAATTTCTCGTTCGCTACATTCGTGACAGTTACGTTCCGGATGCGGTTATGATTTACGGCGCGTATGTGGATAACGCGGCGATTCCATCGGAGGCTGAGGCTCCCGTTATCGAGCGCTGGAACCGCGAGTTTGAGTTTCCGAAACTGATCGTGGCCACTGACGGCGACTACTTTGACTACATTGATAAGAATGGGGGCAACCTGCCGGTTTATCGCGGCGATTGCGGGGCGTATTGGGAAGACGGGGTGGGCTCGACCATGAAGGCGACTGTGCGAAACCGCGAGACCCAGCGCGTGCTGCCCGCGGCGGAGATCGCTGCTTCCCTTGCCTCGATCTACGAGCCGCGAAACCGCTACCCTGCGGAGGATTTCCGGGGCGCGTGGCGCAACGTCATGTTCTACAACGAACACACATGGGGTGCGCATAACAGCATTGCGCAGCCGGGGCGCGAGTTTGTGGAACGCCAGTGGGAGATCAAGGAGAGTTATGCGTCGCGGGCGAACCTGGATGCGCGGAATCTGCTGGCGCGCGCGAACAACCGGCTTGCTCAGCAGATTGCGGTGGATGGGAGTTGTATTTTGGCATTCAACTGGGAGAACCGGGCGCGAACGGCGCCGCTTGAGGCGGAGATTGGCGTGGGGGAGCAGTTGGTGGACCTGGCGGACGGCAAGCCGGCGCCAATGGACATTTACGCCGAGCAGGACGGCTGGCGCAAGGTGCGTTTTCTGGCCAGGGAGGTGCCAGCCCTTGGCTACAAAGCGTTTGCCATACGCGGGATTGATCCTGCGGCTCACAAGGGCAACGAGAAGCCCGAGACGGATACCATTGAAAACGAGTTTTACCGCTTGGTTGTGGACACGCAGAGCGGGGGGTTGAAGAGCCTGTTCGACAAAAAGGAAAATCGTGAGTTGCAGGATGAGGCGGCGCCTTTCCGGCTGAACGAATACGTCTATGTGTCCGGCGGCGAGGGTTCACTGATTCTGAACTTCACGTTTGGAACGCCGCCCGCGACTCTGCAACTGCACAAGCCTTCCGAGGTGAAGATCGTGAAGGTCCGACGCACTCCAGTCGGACAAAGGATCGAGATCACTGCCCGGTCACAAAACACGCCAGAGATCAGGACGGAGTATCTTCTTTGGACCGGCATTAAGCGCGTTGATATCATCAATACCGTTACCAAGACGGAGGTCCGGGCGAAGGAAGCGGTTTACTTTGCGTTTCCATTCGCCGCGAAAGCGCCTGGGATGGAATATCAAATACAGAACGGATGGGTGCGTCCCAATGAGGACCAGATGCCCGGCGCCTGCCGAGAATGGTTTACCCCGCAAAACCTGGTGCATGTGACGGACAAGGACTTCTCGATTGCATGGTCAACTCCGGACGTGCCGCTGGCAACGCTGACGGATATAAACCGGGGCAAGTGGCTCTCAACCCTGCCGATCACCAACGGCCACGTGTACTCTTACGCGATGAACAACTACTGGTTTACCAACTACCGCGCTCAGCAGGGAGGCGCGTTCCGATTCCGGTTCTCGATTACGAGCGGGAGCAGAATGTCGCGGGAGCAACTGGCGGCTTTCGACGCCGACACGCGGGCGCCTGTGATGTCCTACCCGTTCCTTTCATCGTTTTCGGCTGCGATTTCTCAAGCTGACCGTGCGTTGCCTGCGGGCGGCGCATCCTTCCTTTCGCTCGATGCGGCGAACCTGCAGGTGGTCACGATCAAGGAGTCCGAGGCACAGGATGGGTGGATTGTTCGTTATCGCGAAGTCGCCGGACGCTCCGGCGAGGCGGAACTGAGAACGCCGACGATACGGATAGAGGAAGCGTATCTGTGCAACGGAATTGAACAGCCACAGCGGAAGCTGGCTTCGAGTGCGGATGCTGTGAAACTTCCGTTCAAACCGTACCAGTTTGGCACGGTGCGTCTAAAAGCAACCAGCCGGCTATCTTCTTCAAGGTAGGCAGCTTCCCCGTCGGTCCTTTGCAGCTGCGGCGGAAGTGGTGGTGCGGGTACGTTGACTGAGACGCGGGCAGCTTCCGCGAGGAGCCTTTGCGGCAGGGGGGAGTCTCTGTTAAGATGAGCGGATGCGATTCAAGACGATTGTTGCACCTATCGCCCTGGCTTTATTGCTTGTTGCCGGTTGCAAGTCCGCGAGAGAAGCGAATGACAGGGTTGTCGAGTTCGAGGTTACAGCGGATATCCGGGAGTTTGCGGGGGACAGGCATCCCGGGCGCGAGTATTTTGCGGGTGTGTGCGAGGCCATCCGGGAGGAAGGGCCGGGAGAGTTTATGATCAGCCCTGGCGACATTGATCCTCCGCAGCAGATCAAGGATACCCTGGAAAAGCACATGGGCGCCCACTACACCTGGTATCCTGTCGTGGGCAATCATGAGGCCGAGACACCTGCGGACATGGCGTGGCTGAGGGCCTGGGGGAGCGGGGATATTCCCGGCCTGGTCCGGCGCGGCCCCGAAGGATCGGAAACCACGACCTTTTCATTTGACCGCGGGCCGGTGCACTTTGTTGTGCTGAACCAGTATTTCGACGGGGCTTCGGATTTTAAAGCTCGAGGCGACGTTGTGCCGGCACTGTATGATTGGCTTAAGAACGATCTGGAGCAGAACCGCAAGCCGATGGTGATTGTGATCGGGCACGAACCTATTCTTCCGTTGCCGGACATGGATAACGGGCGGCTGCGGCATGAGAAGGACTCCTTGAATCAGAATGTGGAGAGCTGTCGGAAGTTTCACGAGCTGCTGATCGAGAAGAAAGTGCGCGTTTACCTTACGGCCCATACCCACAACACATCGATCACGAACCTGAATGGTGTTTGGCAGATTGACGCCGGGCACGCTCGCGGGAAAGGGGATCCCGGCGCGCCCAGCACGTTCCTGAAATTTCGCGCGGACAGGAAAGCCTGCACCGTGCGGTTTTATCGCCAGATGGCGCCTGGAGAACCGTACAGGCTGACCAGGACGGTTGAGTTGGCGCCGTAGCTGTTTGGTCGCGATGTGCCCGGCGTTTGAACTCCGGCTGTGCCCCGATTCCATTCAGACTTCGACCCACTGGCCGGGCACGGGCACGGGGTAGTAGCCGTCCTCGTTCGCGGTTATCGGAGGGGCGCTGTCGGGCGCCAGGGAGTCCACATTCGGGCAAAGCTGGAAGTTGGAGTTCATCATTTCGTCCCATGTGATGATTTTGCCCATATGCACTGCAGCGCGGCCCATGAGATCGGCGATGTTGGAGAAGGCGGCGCGTTTGGCTTCGTTGTGTGGTTTATCCTGGCGGATGGCTTCGAGGAGGTTATCCCACTCGGCCTGCCAGGGGGTGATGGTTTCTTTCGGCGCGCGCCAGGCGATATTGTCGCGTGTGCAACGCTGGTCCTTGTAAATGTGGACGGTGCCTTCGTGGTGGGGTCCGGAAAACTGTGCGGCGCATTTGGCGCCATGAATAAAAGTGGCGAAGTCTCCGTGGCAATTCGGGAGCCAGCGGACGATGTCGAGAGCCTTGGTTCCATCGGGAAAGGTCCATTCGATTGTGAGCGAGTCGAGATTCTGGCTGCGGTCGGTGCTGTTGGCGGCGCGTCCGCCGGTGCCGTGGGCTGAGACGGGCCATGCATCCTTGATCCAGCAGATTTCGTCCACCTGGTGGATGTTCATTTCAGCGTAAAGGCCACCGGAGACCCAGAGGAAGTGCACGAAATTCCGGATCTGCCAGTCGAGATCTTTCGTTTCCGGGGGGCGTTTGCGGAGCCATCCGACCGGCTGCATTCTGTAGGCGCGGATGAGTTGGAGATCACCAAGTTGTCCGTCCCGCATGCGGCGGATCAGTTCCTGCCTGTTTACGGAGTGCCTGCACTGGAGGCCGGCGGCGATCTTGAGGTTCTTCTTTTCTGCCTCTTCCCCCGCGCGGATGATTCGGCGAAGCGCGGGCGCATCCGGTCCGAAGGATTTTTCCATAAAGGCATGGATGCCTTTGCTGACGGCGTATTCGAGCTGCTGCGGGCGGAAGGCCGAGTAGCCCGTGATCATGGCAATGTCTCCGGGCTTGAGGCAGTCGATTGCTTTTTTGTAGGCGTCGAAGCCGGTGAACTGCCGGTCCAGAGGAATGTCCATCTGCGCGGCATACTTTGCCGAGAGCGATTCCAAACCCTTATCGAGCCGATCCTGAAAGATGTCTGCGGCGGCGAGGAGTTTCACCGGGCCTTTGGACGATTCGAAGGCGTTTGCCGCGGCGCCGCAACCGCGTCCACCGCAGCCGATCAAAGCCAGGCCGATGGTGTTGTTTTCCGCGGCATGGACGTGCGGGAGGTGCACGCCTGCGAGGGCGCAAGCGGCGGTGGCTGTGGCGCTGCGTGCGATGAATGCGCGGCGGGGCATGGCGCCGGGGAGTTGTTTGGAAGAGGAGGAGTCCTGGTTTTTCATAGAATTGAGCGCTGTTTGACTGTTCACAGGGCTATGATTCCGGGGCGTCGATGTCAAGGCGGGGATGAATGGGGGACGGAGATGACTTGGTTGCTCGTGTGGGTGGGGTGGTGTTTGGTTTTTGGGAGCAACATTCGGTTGACCTGCATGGCGGTTGATCTCACAATTTGTGGAAATAGAGATTTAGGATTTTCATTATGCCTCCGAAAACCATTGAGAAACCGGCTGACAAAACTGCTGACAAGAATGCGGAAGCTGCGCGGCTCGGCGCTGCCAAGGAACGCGAGCTCGAAGCGGCCATTTCGAGCATCACCAAGGCTTACGGCGAGGGCAGCATCATGCGGCTGGGCGATGCCCGTGCGCTGAAGCAGATTGAAGTGATTCCGACCGGCGCTCTTGCTGTCGATCTTGCGCTGGGCGTGGGGGGTGTGCCCCGGGGGCGTGTGGTGGAGATCTTCGGCCCGGAATCCTCCGGCAAGACGACATTAATGCTGCATGTGATTGCCAATGCGCAGAAGGCTGGAGGGCTTGCGGCGTTTATTGATGCCGAACATGCGCTGGACCCCGCGTATGCCAAGAAGCTGGGTGTGAACCTGGCGGATCTGCTGGTGTCGCAGCCGGACAGTGGCGAGGAAGCCCTTTCCATTTGCGAGACCCTGGCGCGGTCGAATGCGCTGGATGTGATTGTTGTGGACTCGGTGGCTGCGCTGGTTCCGAAGGCGGAGCTCGAGGGGGAGATGGGCATGGCGACGATGGGCATGCAGGCCCGGTTGATGAGCCAGGCGCTGCGGAAGCTGACGGCCATACTTGCGAAGGCGCGGACCACATGTGTGTTTACAAATCAGATGCGCGAGAAAGTCGGCGTGATGTTTGGGAACCCGGAGACGACCCCGGGGGGCAAGGCGCTGAAGTTCT
Organism: uncultured Verrucomicrobiota bacterium; assembly: GCA_964401575.1. GTDB lineage: Bacteria > Verrucomicrobiota > Verrucomicrobiia > Limisphaerales > UBA8199 > CAYNZC01. The sequence goes on along the minus strand of CAYNZC010000015.1, from coordinate 41,203 downwards.
ACGCGAGCGTTCGGATTGACATTCGCCGCAAGGACACGCTCAAGGATGCGTCCGGCAACGCGATTGGCAATCACGTGAAGGTAAAGATCGTGAAGAACAAAGTGGCGCCGCCGTTTGCGGAGGCCGAGTTCGACATTCTATACAACCACGGTATTAATAAGGAGGGGAGCATTCTTGAAGTTGGGCTTGATCATGGAGTGGTGGACAAGAAGGGGGCGTGGCTGCAATTCAGGGGTGAGTTGATTGGCCAGGGCAAGGATGCCGCTGCGAAGGCGCTTGTTGAGAAACCTGAGCTGGCACAACAGATCATTGATGCAATCATGGAGAAGCGGAACCCGGCTGTAACAGAGACTGCGGCGAAGTAACTGTCGTAAAAACCTTTTTTCCAACGATTTACGTTGATGTGGGGTCTTTATTTGCGTCCGGCCTTATTCCTGCTGTACGAAAGGCAGGTCATTGCCCCATAGCCATGGGGAAGAAAATCATTTATTGCTTGCGATGCCTGTTGCAAAAACTTAAATTGGCAGCACAGTAGAAAAAGCCCGTCGGGCTTTATGGCCGCGTATATACTGCATGAATAAGCTTCAACCGTTGGGGGTGTCTTGAGCCGCCCCTTCCCCTCCCGTTTTACGCCTTCCGGTCCGTTTGTGAGAGTGAACGGAAAAATTCGGGCCCGTGAGGTTCGAGTGATCGGAACATCTGGAAATCAGCTTGGAATCATGTCCCTTGGGGATGCGCTGAACATGGCGCGCGTCGAGGGGGTGGACCTTGTGGAAATAGCGCCGAACGCAACGCCGCCGGTGTGCCGGCTGGTTGATTTTGGCAAGTACCGGTATGAACTTTCCAAGCGGGACAAAGAGTCCAAGAAGCACCAGCACGCCAACAAAGTTAAGGAAGTGCAGCTTAGTCCGAAGATTGACGCGCACGACCTTGGTGTGAAGGTGGGTCACGCGATTGACTTTTTGTGCGAGGACATGAAAGTGAAGGTCAGCCTAAAGTTTCGTGGGCGTGAAATGGCGCACACAGAAGTCGGGTTTGACGTGATCAAAAGGTTCCTGACGGAAATCACGCCATACGGAAATCCGGACTCGCCGGCTAAACTGATTGGTCGCGGGATCAACGTGATGATCAGTCCGCTGCCGCGGAACAAGCGGGCGAAGCATCCGCAGCAGGAGCAGCAGGCGGGAGCGCCGGCGCCGCAGCCGCAACCGCAACCGCAGGGCAAAAGCCAAGCGGTGAAGGTGGAACGCGGGAGCCGGGAGGAGCCGTCGAGCAGCTCCGGCGGGGGCGCTTTCGTGAACAATCCCTTCGAGCAAATCAATGTTGATTAGCTGCCGGTTTTCCGGTGGCTCGGGAATTTCCCGATCGGGGCGGTCTTCGTGCCTGATCCGCATCCAGAGAATGCGTGGGCATTTCCCGTGGTCGTGAATTGCCGGCAACAATAAGTTTCCCACGCAGGCTGTTTTGTGTAGCCTGCCCGCATGCTCGACCGGATTGTTTCCCACTGTGACAAGCTGCTCCGCATTTCTGAAATTCGCGATTACGAGCGGGCGGCCAACGGGTTGCAGGTTGAGAATGACGGGCGTGTGACGCGGATTGCGGCGGCGGTGGATGGCAGCCTTGCGACCGTGCGGGCCGCGGCGGCTGAGGGTGCGGACCTGCTGATCGTTCATCATGGGCTGTTTTGGGGACCGACACATCCGTGGACGGGCAAGCGGCACGAACTGCTTCATGCGCTGCTGGGCCACAACATTGCCGTGTATAGCGCGCACCTTCCGTTGGACCTGCATCCGCAGCTTGGGAACAATGCAAGGCTATGCGCGGCCCTCGGTTTAAAGAGACTGAAGCCTTTTTTCTATTATCACGAGCAGTGGCTGGGTTTTCGGACGGAGGCGTTGATAACGCTTGAGGAGCTTGCGCGCAGGCTGCAGAAGGCGACCGGTGCGGAGCCGAGAGTTATTCCGGGAGGTCCGGCAAAGTGCCGTCGTATTGGTGTTGTTTCCGGGGGGGCTGGCGACCAGTTGGCCAAAGCGGCTGCGGAAGGAGTGGACACGTATGTCACCGGTGAAGGGCCGCATTGGACTTACGCGATGGCGGAGGAACTCGAGGTGAACGTTCTTTACGGGGGTCATTACGCCACAGAGACATTCGGGGTCAAAGCGCTGGCCGAACACCTCTCGAAGAGATTCCGGGTGCCGTGGACGTTTATTGATCACCCGACGGGGTTGTAGGGCTGGGGAGTTCTCCCGCGCGGCATTATTCTTTCTGTTCGATTTGCGCGAGGGTGGCGGCTTCCCTTTCCCACTCGGCCATTCGGTTCTGGAGCGCGTCGCGGATATCGACAAGGTCGCGACTGATTTGGGCTCCTCTGCCCGGCTCGGCGTAAGTGGCCGGGTTCTCCATTTCCCGGGTGAGGTCAGCCTGGCGCTTCTCGATGTCGTGGATTTCTGTTTCCAACGCCGTCACAATTTCCCTTTGGGACCGGAGTTCGCGCGATCTTGTCTGCCGGCGTTCGGCCTCCATCCGTTTCAGGTCTTTTCGTGACGGGCTGGTTTCGGTGCTGCGGGGGTTTGTAGCTGCCTGCGGAGTTGATGGCGCTGTTCCGGCGGTGAGCCCGTCTCGTGCCGAGGCGGCCCGGGTTTTCTCGAGATAATAATCGTATCCGCCGGGGTAGTGCGTGAGCCGTCCGGCGTTGATGTGTACCACGTGGTTGGCGAGGGCGCGGATGAAATAGACGTCGTGACTGATGAAGATGAGGGTGCCCTCGTATTGATCGAGCGCGTAGGCGAGAGCATCAATACTGGACATGTCGAGGTGTGTGGTGGGCTCGTCCATCAGGAGCAGGTTGGGCGGATCGAGCAGGAGCTTCACGAGCGCGAGCCGGCTCTTCTCGCCGCCGCTGAGCACGCAGACCGGTTTGAAGACATCGTCGCCACTGAACAGGAAGCACCCGAGCAGGGTGCGGACTGCCTGCTCGCCTGCGAGGCGCGGGGTGTTCATGGCTTCCTCGAGCACGGTGAGCCGGGGATTGAGAGGCGCCAGTTGAGCTGCGGCTTCGGAGGGCGCTGAAGCGATGGTCTCTGGCGATGCCGCGGGGTCATCGATCCGTTTGCCGAACATCTCAGCGCGGTATTGCGAGTAATAGCCGGCTTTCGTGTTGTGGCCGAGCTCGCGGGAGCCGGTCTGGGGCTGCACCACGCCGGCCAGCAGTTTTAGCAAGGTCGATTTGCCTGCGCCGTTGGGGCCGACGAGGACGATTCGCTGGCCCCGTTGGGCTTCGAAATGGATGCCCCGATAAACGACGTTTGAGCCGTAGGCGTGGTGAATGCCTTTTAGCGAAATGACTCTGCGCCCGCTTTGTTGCGGCTGGGGGAATTGAAAACTGATTTTGGCGTCTTCCGGTCCCGGCGCTTCCACCTTTTCCATGCGCTCGATTTGCTTGAGCTTGCTTTTGGCCTGAGCGGCTTTTGTGTTTTTTGCGCGGAAGCGGTTGACGAAGGCCATGAGCCTTGCGATTTCGCGTTCCTGGTGCTTGTAGGCTGCGAGGAGCTTTTCTTCCTGGGCCTCGCGTTGTTCGAGATAATCGTCGTAATTGCCCCGGAATTGAATCAGGCGGCCCTGGCGGATTTCCACGATTTGTCCGACGAGCTGGTTGAGGAACTCGCGATCGTGTGAAATCACGAGGATGGCGCCGGGGTAAGCGCGCAGGTATTCCTGAAACCACAGCAGCGCTTCCAAATCGAGGTGGTTCGTGGGTTCATCCAGCAGGAGCAGGTCCGGCTGTTGCACCAGCAGGCGGGCCAGGTGGGCGCGCATTGCCCAACCGCCGCTCATTTCGCGCGCGGGCCGCTCGAAGTCCGTTTCCCTGAAGCCGAGCCCGACCAGGATCTGCTTGGCCTGAGCCTCGAGACGAAAACCGCCGAGATCGTTGAAGCGATCATGCACGTCGTCGTGGACCAATTCCGGCTGGAGCGCCTCGATCGGGTGGTCCGCTTCCCAGGCGCGGATGATTCGCCGCAAGTGTGTGTATTCGGGTGTCAGTGAGGTTGCCAACTCGATCACCGTCTCGTCGCTTACGGCGGCAGTTTCCTGCGGCAGGTAGCCGAACGAGATGCCGCGCTCCATGGTGATTTGGCCGGCGTCAGGCTCCGACTCGCCGAGGATAAAGGAAAACAGAGTCGTCTTGCCGGCGCCGTTTGGTCCGACCAGTCCGATGCGGTCGGCACGATTGACCTGGAGCGTGGCATCTGAAAAGAGGACACGCTCGCCGAAGGATTTAGAAATGCCGGAGAGAGCAAGCACTGGGCGCCAAGGATAACAGGATGGGGGCGGATGAAAAGGAGGAAGGAGGCCGTGGGGGGGGGGGGAATCGGGGGCCTGGCTCTGTTATGGCGAGCGGGGCATGTTCACGGCGGTGACACCTGGATTGCTTAACGCCGCATTCGCTGATATGAGAGGAGCCACCATGACATTGTTACCGACTCAGATGCCAGGGGTTTCGATGCTTTTTTTGGTCGCAGTTGTATCCATTTGGGCGGCTTGGGGTGGGGATGGTGATGTGGCTCCGTTCGGGGTGGTACCGCATGAACGGCAGGTGGCCTGGCAGCGGCTTGAGTATTATGGCTTTGTCCATTTCGGCCTGAACACCTGGACCGACCGTGAATGGGGTTACGGGGATGAGGATCCGAAACTTTTCAACCCAAGCGCTTTCGACGCGAGGTCGATCGTGCGGCACTTCAAGGAAGCGGGGATGAAGGGGATGATTTTGACGGCGAAGCATCACGACGGTTTCTGCCTGTGGCCGACCAGGACGATGAAACATAACATCAGCAAATCGCCGTGGAAGAACGGGCGGGGGGATGTGGTGCGGGAGTTTGCGAACGCCTGCAGGGCGGAGGGGCTGAAGCTAGGGATTTATGTGTCACCGTGGGATCGGCGCCATCCCGAATATGGGCGCGAGGGGTATGTGAAAGACTTTCATGAGCAGATCCGCGAGATCCTGAGCGGTTACGGTCCGCTATTCGAGATCTGGTTTGATGGTGCAAACGGTGGCGACGGCTATTACGGGGGAGCGAAAGAAACGCGGAAGATACCGGCAGATTACTATAGGTTCCCGGAGGTTGTTGAGATGGTGCGGCGGCTCCAGCCGGATTGCGTGGTTTGGGGCGCTGGAGATGCCCGCTGGGGCGGCTCGGAACAGGGTCATGTCGTCTATCCGCACTGGCACACCATGGGCGAAAACGGCGCCGGCAATGGGGCTACCGGTGTTCGGCTTGGCAGCAGATGGATTCCCGCGGAGGGAGACACCTCCATCCGTCCGGGCTGGTTCTGGCACGAACGCGAGGATGGGAAGGTGAAATCACCAGAGAAGCTTCTTCAGGTGTGGTTCGATTGTGTGGGGCGCGGGGCCAACCTGATTTTGAACGTTCCTCCGGACCGTGATGGACGTTTGCGCAAACCGGATGTGGACTCGCTTATGGGCTTCCGCAAGCTACGCGACGAGATGTTTGCGACGAACGTTGCCCATCGAGCCAAGGTGTCGGGGCCTGCAAGGGCGGCAGGGTTTTCCCCGGCCAATGTTACGGACGACGACATCGAGACATACTGGGCTCCACCGGAGAGTGAGGCCCAGGCTGTGATCGAGTTGACTTTGCCGGGGCGGGTGACGTTTGATGTGATCCGGCTTAGGGAGCAGATTCGGCTGGGCCAGCGGGTGGAGGCATTTGTGGTCGAGGCCTGGATGGATGGAGAGTACACGCAAGTTTTTGAAGGTCAGACAATCGGGCACCAAATACTTGCCCGGGTTGGGGCGCCGGTGACGACCAACCGGCTTCGGCTGTGCATTACCCGCTCGGCGGCTGTCCCCTGCATTTCGGAGCTATCGTTGTTCAAGATGCCCGCTCTACCCGTTGCGAGATAATTACGTTTGAATAGGCCGTATATTATTGATAACGAGGGTTTTGGTGCGACTAATAGCGGCGTTGCTGTCGTGCGTTGACCGGGAGCCGGGGCTGTAGGAACAAATGGTGGCGAGACCTTCCAGTCCCGCGGCGTATTTGGCGCGCGCAAAAACTTTGTAGTTTTGTATTGACAACCCGCCAGTTTTCTGAGATAGGGTAGTCAATACTTAGAACCCCCATATGAGCACATGGCAACCAACTTGGGCAGCCAATCCGTGCAGAAAGGAATCATTCAGTATGTACAAAAGCATCGTTCAATCACTTAAACCCCTCATAATTGCAGTTGCAGCATCTATTGGTGTGACAAGCGCCATTGGTGCGACGTCTCTATCACTAATTCCAACGCTGGATTCGGCCACGGCCAACTCCGCCCGGGCGATCACGCCGGACGGCAAGTTTGTTGTGGGTAACTCTGGTGTGCAGGGTTTCCTGTACCAGGTTGGCGCGGCCAATGCCATAAAAGTGCTTAGCATCGAAAATGTTCTGGCCGATTCCGCGAGTGGCGTAGGCTACCGTTTATCCGGGGGCATGCAGGAACTCATTATATCCGGCAAATCGAGTGGAGGCTGGATTACCGAGTGGATGACCACGGATGGAGGGGCGACCTTCAGCACCCGGCGTCGCGACACGACGTGGACGGCCAACAACCTGCCGGTTTACAATTCCCTTGCCTCAACCGGGAACAACGACCAGTACTTCATCACCACCTCCTCGGGCACTGACGGCAATCCTGTATATGTTGGCCGCGGCTCGGGCACGTGGTCGCTGGTGGATCCCAAGGGCGCGACAATGGCCTACGACAACAAAGGCATCAGCGGCGGTCGGGCAATGATGAACAGCGTGGGTGCCAGCGGAAGGGCTGTGGGATGGCGGCGCGGCGCGGACCTGGTGAGGAACAACTACATGATTACGTACACGGGAGGTGGCGGGGCTGCGGCTACCTACTTCAACGGTCTGGATGGCACGATCAAGGGTGAAGCCTTTTCCGTGTCTGCGGACGGCAACACCATCTTCGGGCAATCACCGACGCTCGCCTCGACAGACAGAGTCGGCTACAAGGTTGTGAATCCCGGAGCCAGCCAGGTGATCAATGCCCTTCCGCTGTTTGGTGACGAGACCGGCACGAGCCGGCAGGTGCCTTACGGCTGCACGGCGGACGGGAAGTTTGCCGTGGGCATGGCCTATCGCGGGACCGAACGTGCTGTTTTCTGGGACACCAGCAGCGCGGATCCGACGGAATGGACCGTTCGGGATCTGACAACGATTGCCCAAAGCATGAATGACCTGGATGGTTTCGTGCGTCTGAGCCGTGCCTACAGCATTGGCGTGGACGAGACGGGCGCCTGGATTATTGCGGGTGAAGGCGCATGGACCGGAGATGGCGGGGCGACCTTCCAGACTCGAGCGTTTGTCATGACGCTGGTTCCGGAGCCCTCGACGGTTTCCCTGTTGATCCTTGGCATCTGCGGCTTTTTGGCCGCCCGCCGCAGGCACTAAGCAGGAAACCACTGCGCGCATCACGCGGAATTACCCGGTGTCCAGCCGTCCACAACCGGCTGGAC
>CAYNZC010000015.1:0-33581 GCA_964401575.1 uncultured Verrucomicrobiota bacterium | reverse complement strand
GTGAATCCCGGGGTATCGCAGACGATTACAGCCTTGCCCATGTTCGGGGACGAGACAGGATCCACCAGTCTTCAAACGCCCTACGGCTGCTCCGCTGACGGGAAGTATGCCTGTGGGATGGATTATCGGGGGATGGAGAAAGCTGCGCTGTGGGATACCAGCGCGGCTGATCCTGCGCTGTGGACCGTGACGGATCTGACGGATCTTGCGAGGGCCAACGGGTTGATTGGCGGATTCACTGGCAACCTGCGGCGGGCATTTAGTATGGGCGTGAACGGCACGGGAGATCCTGTGGTGACGGGCAGGGGCATCAACGCTGCCGGCGAAATTCGCGCGTTTCTGATTACGGTGCCGAAGTGGGTTGCTGCGATCGGTTTCCCGCGGGGCCGGGCGGTGAGTTTCGGATCGGATGTGACCTTCACAGCGATCACCAACGGTATGGACAACCTTTCGTTCCAGTGGTTCAAGAACGGAGTGCCTGTAACGGATGGCAACGGGATTTCGGGCGCCACAACCCGTTCGTTGGCGCTGGTGAATGTATCCTGTGCCGGGGGGCAGGCGGGCGACTACAACCTGGTGGTCAACAACCTGACCCTTTCGACCGTGGTGACGGGCTCTGTTTCGCGGCTGACCGTTCTGGATCCGGAGATAACATTGCAGCCGGTTGGCACGACGAACTGGGCCGGGGAAACGGTCAACTTTTCAGTGGCTGCGACAGCCAGCGCGGAGATCACCGGGTATCAGTGGAGGGTTGGAGGAGTGAACCTGGTAGATGGGACGCAGCCTTCGGGAGCGGTGATCTCCGGTGCGGCGACGCCGAACCTGACCATCGCGAATGTGCAGACGAACCTTGCCGGAAACGTGACTGCGGTGGTCACGGCATCCTGCATGTCCACCAGCAGTGTTGCGCGGCTTGTGGTGCTCCCGCCGCCGAGCATTCTCAATGTGAAGCCAACCTTTAACGGCTGGACTGTGGAGTTCACCGGGCCGCAAGGAAAGACGTGGTACTTGCTATCGAGTCCGACCCTGACCGATCCGCTTGCGGCGTGGGGCGTAGTGGATGGCGGGGCCGCCCAGGGGACATTCGGTACCGCTCCCGTGATTTACACCAACATCACGTCGGAGCAGCGGATGTTCTACAGCATTCTGGCCTACTGAAGAGGCCGGCAGAATTGAGGGGGTTCGGGCGCCCTGCGCGACGGGGGCGCCCGAACATTTTCGGGCTTTGGCGCACGCAGCCTGAAAGGCATGCCCCTCGCCAGGCGGCGCATGCGGGGCGGCGGGTTTTCTCCTGCAATACGTTGTGAACCACCGGACTGTTGATCATAATGCGTCCGGTGTCTGGTTATAGAATTGTCAAACTGGTGAACGGGAGTCACAGCGTCCACTCGCTTGCGGAGGGGGAGACGTTTCATCCGGTTGTTGGCCCATTAACTGAAGCCGATGCCCTTTACGTGAGGCAACTGGACCTTGTTGCCCGGGCGCGGGACTGCATGGGGCGCGGGGAAACATTCGTGGTGTGGGACATTGGGCTTGGGGCCGCTGCCAATCCGGCGACCTTTTTGCGAGCGCTTGAGACTTCGCCTTGTGATGTGGAGATAGTGAGTTTTGATCACACCCTGGAGCCGCTGCGGTTTGCGCTGAGCCAGGCGGAGTATTTGCCGTACCTTGCGGGGTTCGAGGAACCGTTGCGGGCATTAGTGAAAGACCGGCGGATTTGTTTTGGCGGCGCGGGCCAGAGGATTTGCTGGAGTGTTTGGGAGCGGGATTTTCCGGGTCTGGTGCGGGGGGCTGATGCGGAGGCATGGCCCAAGCCGCACGCGATCATGTTCGACGCGTTTTCCCCGGCGAAGAATCCGGCCATGTGGACCGAGCCGGTGTTTCAGAGGATATTTGAGCTGCTTGATCCGAAGCGTCCGTGTGCGCTGCCCACGTATTCCAGGAGCACGCTGCTGCGGGTGACGCTGCTGCTGGCGGGCTTTTTTGTTGGGATTGGCGCGCCGATCGGCGAGAAAGAGGAGACAACGATAGCGGCGAACACGCTGGAGCTTATCGGGAGGCCGCTGGGATGCGCGTGGCTGGACCGCGCGCGGCGATCGAGCAGTGCCGAGCCGTTGTGGAGCCCCGATTACAGGCAGGCGCCGCTGTCGAAGCAAAGCTGGGAGCGGCTGATAACCCATCCGCAATTTGCGGCGTGTCCGGGCCTTGGGAGCGTGCAACCGTGAAACTTGCCGAACTGTTCTCGCGGGGTTTGCCCCCGCTGGCGCTGGCCCCGATGCAGGATGTCACCGATCTGGCCTTCATGAAAATGGTCGAGAAGCGTGGTGGCGCGGACCTGTACGTGACCGAGTATTTCCGCGTTTATCCCGGATGCACACTGAACAAATACATACTCCGCTCGATCACGCAGAACAGCAGCCGCAAGCCGATCCTGGCGCAAATGATTGGCAATGATGTGGCCGAGCTGGTTCGGACGGCGCGCGAGCTTCGGCGTTACCCCATAGCTGGTGTGGATTTGAATCTGGGTTGTCCCGCGCCAGTGGTTTATCGGAAATGCGCCGGTGGCGGGCTTTTGCGGGAGTTGGACCGGGTGGACCAGATACTCGGGGCTTTGAGGGAGGCGCTGGACATTCCCCTCACCGTTAAGACGCGTATTGGATTTGACGACGCATCCGTTTTTGATCGTTTGATGGAAATCCTCGCGAAGCATTCTCCCGATTTGGTCACCATTCACGCTCGCACCGTTAAGGAGCGGTATGGCAGTCCGGTGCATTACGAGTATGTGAAGCGCGCGGCGGAGCGACTGGGCTGCCCGGTGCTGGCCAACGGCAACATTCACTCGCCCGCGAAGGCGGCCGAGGTTCTCAAGTTTACCGGCGCGGCCGGGCTGATGATTGGCCGGGCGGCGGTGCGGAACCCGTGGTTATTCGAGCAGATTCGCCGGGGGTTGCGCGGGGAACCGGTCCTTTTGCCGACTGGGCGGGAGATTGTCGGTTATGTGCGGGATCTTCAGGAGTCCGCTCGTGCCGACAACCCGCGCGAGCAATCCCAGGTGCAGCGGCTCAAGAAATTCATGAATTACCTGGGGCTGGGAGTGGACCCTGATGGGGCGTTTTTGCATGCGATCCGGCGTGCAACGACAATGGCCGAGTTTGACGGCATCATAAGGGAGTTTTTGGATCACGACCGGCCCATGCGGTTGGAGCCTTATGACCTTGGCCTGCCCGAGTCGGACGTGCTTGCGGGCGATCATTATTGACCGCCGCAGGCGGCTTTCGTGGAGGCGTGCGACCTATTTCAACCAGGGCGCGGGTTTTTCGCCGGCCCAGATCTGCTCGATGGGCTGTCGTTTGCGGACGAGCGCGCTATTTCGGCCATGCACGAGCACCTCTGCGGCGAGACTGCGCGTGTTGTAATTCGAGCCCATGACGGATCCATAAGCTCCGGCGCTCATGATTGCCAGGTAATCGCCCTCGGCCAGTTTTGGCAGCGGCCGGTTCTGGCAGAAGAAATCTCCGGATTCGCAGATTGGTCCAACAACGTCCGAATTGAGCCTGGCGCCGGATTTTTTGGTCAGGGGGACGATTTCATGGTAGGCGTCGTAAAACGCGGGCCGGATGAGATCGTTCATGGCGGCGTCCACGATGAGGAAGTTTTTTGCTCCTGTGCGTTTCACATATTCGATTCTTGTGAGCAGCACCCCTGCGTTACCGGAAATGAACCGTCCGGGTTCGAGCAGAATTTTGAGGCCTGATTGCCTAAGCAGCGGCACCAGGCGGCTGGCGTATTTTTTGGCTGTGAGTATTTGCCGGCCTTCGCCGTTCCACCAATCCGCGCGGCCACTTTCGAGGGCGGGTTTGTAAACGATGCCCAATCCGCCGCCAACGCTAAAAAACTCGAGCGGATGTTTTCTTTTCAGACGTTCCAGCAGCGGCAGGACCTTTTGAACGGCCTGTTCGAACGGGCGAACATCGGTAATCTGGGAGCCGATGTGCATTTGGAGTCCGCGCAGGTGAAGGTTTTTGAGCCTGGCGGCCCTGGCGTAAACGGCCTCGACATTTTCAAATGCGATTCCGAACTTATTTTCGTACGTGCCGGTGGTGATTTTTTTGTGGCCGCCGGCTTCGACGTTGGGATTTACCCGCACTGCGACGGGCGCAATTTTGCCGAGGGAGGCTGCGACACGATTGATGCGCTCGAGTTCCGGTTCGCTTTCAGCGTTGAACGAGTAAACGCCTTTGCGGAGAGCGAACTCGATTTCCCCGGTGGTCTTGCCGACGCCGGCGAACGCGCATTTGCGGGGGTCTCCGCCGGCGGCGATGACGCGGCGCAGCTCGCCTGCGCTGACGATATCAAACCCGCTGCCCATCTGTGCCAGGAGGCGCAGGACGGCGAGGTTGGAATTGGATTTTGCGGCGAAACAGACCAGGTGATCCAGCCCGGCGAGGGCGGAGTTCAGGTCTTCGTAATGGCGGGCCAGCGTGCGCTGGCTGTAAACGAAGAGGGGTGTGCCAAACTTCCTGGCCAGCGTCTCGAGCGAGGCGGCCTCGCAAAACAGTTTTGAACCTTTGTAAGTGAACTCGTGCATAAAAGAAATCTCCTGTTGTTAAAAAAACACCCGCCGGGGTGAGCCGGCGGGTGAAGTCCGCAAAATGAATCGGCTCAGGGGTTGCCAATAATCAGGGCCCGTTCCGCATGGTATTGCTCGGGGGTGATTTCATCCGCGCGATACTTGCGGAGCAGTTCCGCCAGCTTATCCTGTTTTTCCCTGGAGAAAGGCATCGGGGGGGCTTCCAATGGCTTGTATTCACGCAGGGGTTGGCCATCCAGTTCCCTGGCCTGCGGGCGTTCCAGCAAAGCCTTGAAGGCTTCCTGCTGCGCCAGGGCCTGTTGCCTTGCGCGCACAGCCTCACGAGCCTGCTCGGTCTGCGCGGATTCTGTCTGGGCCGGGGGAGCATCCGCGAAGCCAATGGCGCTTTCGGTGAAAGCGATTGTCTGAGATGGCTGAGATTGCAGCTCTCTCATTTTTTGTTGCAGCGCTTCGCGCGCGCGCTGGATGGCTTCCGAGTCCGCCGCGGCCCCGGGGGCTGCCGGGGATGCGGGCGCCTGTTCCGTTGTTACGACAACCGGAGGTTGCGGGGTTGCCGCAGGCTGCGCGGAGTTCAGTTCGGCGATTCTCACTCGAACGGCCTCGCGAGCGGCGGAAATTGCGGCGGAATCCTCTGCCGACTGCCGCACGGTCGTCTGGAGCGTTGCGGCGGCGGGCGGTGGTGCGGGTTGGGCGGGGGTAACAGTTGCCGGTGGTGTGACAGTGGTTGCAGGCGGGGCCCCCTCCATTAACTGTTGGAGGGCTTTACGTGCCTTTGCCTGCGCCTCATTGTCTGCTGCGAGGGCTGCAGGTTGCAGCGCAATCGTTGCCGCCGCGCACAGCAGGAAAAGCGTTTTAAAAATCTGCATAGCTTTTTATTAAGGCAAACTGGACGGGGATGCAATTATATTTGAGACGGGTTTCTGGTGGGGGCGCCCCGCCCATTACCTGTGCAGACGTGGCTGCAGCCGGGTGACAGCCCACGGGTGGGGGGGGTGTTCCGCTGAAACTTCGCGGGGTATTGCGGTAACGAGCGGTTTGGCTACCCTTTCGTCAACGTGACCAAGCAGGCAGCAGCGAATCCGCCGCATCCGGCCGAGAAGCGAACTTACGGCCTGTCCGATGAACTCGCGCGGGTGTGTGTTCGATCAGGGGGGGATCACTCCTGCCAGATTCTGGCGTGGATGAACTCGATCTGCGCCCTGTTTCTTGCGTGGGGTCTGCTCGGCTTTGTGGGGACACCCTCCATCCGGCCAAAGCCGGTCCGGAAGGCAGTGATGATGCCGGTGCTGATTGCTCCCCCGCTGGAAACCCGGGAATCCGAAACCCGGGTATCCGGCGTTGCCGCGATCCTGCACAAGGAGAGTGAGTTGGAGACCTTTTCCCCGGCTCCGGTTGAAGTTCCGGCGCCGGTTCGGATGGTAGAGGCGCCTGCGGCGATTGTCGTGGCGCCTGTCGGGCGCGTGACGCTGGCTGAAGAATTTGCGCCGCGGGAAGTTTTGCCGACGTCTCAGGCGGATGATCCTCCTATGGAGAGATTTGTGCCGTCGGAGGCGATCCGGGAGGGGTCGTTCCCGGCACCGCAGTATCCGGAAGCGGCGCGGCGGAACCGGCTCGAGGGAACCGTGGAGATTCGCATTACCGTGGGGGCGGATGGGCGCGTTGTCGAGGCCGGGATCGAGAGGAGTTCCGGGCATGTGATCCTGGACCGGGAGGCGCTGGAGACCGTAAGAACGCGCTGGCGTTTTCCGGCGGGGGAGAGGAGGCTTGTCATTTGGCCGTGCGTTTTCAAGCTGGAGCAGAAAAGATAACGAACCAATGTTGGGGAATATAGTTATAGAACACTTTCAAGCAGGCGGGCCGATGATGTGGCCGATCGTGGTGGCGGGCCTTGTTGCGGTGGCTGTGGTTGGCGAGCGTGCCTGGTGGTGGTGGACAGAGAGCCGGAAGCGGAGCCCGGAGACTTTGGAGAAAGTTTTTGCGGCACTCGAGAACGGCGATATGCCGGAGGCGACCCGGCTGTCGTCGAAATCCGGGGATCCAGTCGTGTGCATGGTGTATCACGGTCTTACGCATTTTCATTCCTCCATGCAGGGGGCGCTGCAGGTGGCTGCGGGTGTTGAGTTGCAGAAAGCGGGTCGTTTTCTCACCGTGATGGACACCCTGGTGACGCTTGGGCCGTTGCTGGGTTTGCTGGGAACCGTTTCGGGCATATTCAGGACGTTCCTGTCCCTGGGCGGGGCGACAGTGGAGGGTGCGACGAGCCAGATTACCGGTGGCATCGGGGAGGCGTTGATTGCGACGATGTATGGGCTGGGCATCGCCATTTTTGCGCTGATACCATTTAACTATTTCACGCGCAAAGTTGCGCAACTGCACTTTGAACTCGAGACGGCTGCGACGAACGTCGAAGTTCTCACGGCGGCGGGGGCAAAGAAAAACCTGCGACCGCCGGAGGGTAGTTAACCGAGCGATTATGAAGATTGGTTCGCCACTGCCGCGGAAAAGGGCCCGGATCGAGATTATTCCTTTGATTGACATCATGTTCTTTCTGCTGGCCGCCTTCATGATGGCAAGCCTAAGCATGATCCGCCTGCAATCCATTGGGATGGACCTTCCCGCGGCCTCCACCGCCCGGCGCGATTTCAAGCCGGACATTTTGAACATTGTTGTTGATCGAGCGGGTGATATTTATGTGGACAACGAGCGGCTGAGCTTGCCGGAGCTGCACGAGCGCGTGGCCGCAAGGTTTCGCGCCGATGCCAACGTTCCGGTGTATATCAGTGGTGATAAAAACGCATCTCACGGTTCGGTGATCCGGGTGCTGGACGTTGTCCGCAGCGAAGGAATCAGCCGGGTATCGTTCGCGATTGCCCCGGCCGAGGTTGCCGCTCCCGTTACCAGGGAATGAAAGACTTCCTGCAAAACCTTCTGGTCCTTTTGGCCGTCTGCCTATGCGCGCTCGTTGCGTTCCAGTGGGTGAAAGAGGTCCGGTTGAAGCGTCGGATAGAGGAATTGGGCGGTGCTGCGCAATCGCGGGCGGAGGCGATCCGGACACTGGAGACAAAGCTTGCGAATCACGCCGGGGAAATTCAGAGACTGGAAGCCCTCAGGAGCGGGGCGGACGGCATCCTGAAGTCCAACAGTCTTGAGTTATCCAGCATGGCGGCGGCTCTGGGGAAGGCCCGGGCGGAGCTGGGGGGCGCGCGGCAGGAGATTGCCGGTTTGCGCAAGGCGGTTGGTCTTGCCAACACGAACATCCTGACTCAGAACGAGACGATCCGGCGTCAAAACGAGAGACTGTTGCAGCTTGCGGAGGAAAGAAACCGCGCGTTGTCGAATTACCACATATTGGCTGGTGAATTTGGCGTCCTGGCGGAGAAATGGAATCGTCAACAGGAGGTTCTTGGCGCGGCGGGGACGAACACTGCCGGCCCGGCGGGCAAAAAAAGATGATGAGCTGTGCGACGTTGCGCAATGAGGCGTATCGAGCCGCCGGGTTTGCGCCTGGCGCACTTGCGTTTTGAGAGATTTGTTCCAATGTTCAGCGATTTATGAAGGAGCTTCTCGAAAAGATAAAGGCCAGTGCGTGCGGGCGGCTGGTGATACCTGAGGGCCGTCCCGCCACGGAGGAGCTTTCCCGCTACAAGGCGTACCTGAAGGTGGAGACTCACCGGCTGCTCCTTCAGCATCGGGCGGGTGCGGGCGGCCTGGAAATCTGCGGTGCGCGGGCGCTGATGCTCGATCTGCTGCTGCAGCATTTGTGGGAGGTTGGGCGGGCGACGGCGCCCCCGGCGGAAGCGAAAGCGACGAGCGCCATGGCGCTTGTGGCGATTGGCGGGTATGGCCGCGGGGAGCTGAACCCGAATAGTGACATAGATTTCATGTTTCTTCATGATTGCGGGTCGTCGCGCTCCAGCCAGGCGGCCCTTGCCCGCATGGTGGATGCGGTGCTTTACCCCTTGTGGGATGTGGGGCTGAAGGTGGGCCACTCCGTGCGCACTGTTGAGGAATGCATGACCCAGGCCAACAGCGACATGCGGTCCAAGACGTCACTTCTTGAGGCGCGTCTTCTGGCCGGGAACCCGCGGCTGTTCCGGTCCTTCGAGGAGACGCTTGTGAAGAAATGCGTTCAGGGCCGGGAGGATGATTATATTGCCGAGCGGCTGGCGGACCAGAAAGAGCGGCGGGCCCGGTTCGGCAATTCTGCGTCCATGCAGGAGCCACACATCAAGAGCGGTTGTGGCGGGCTGCGTGATTACCAAAACCTGCTCTGGATGGCTTTCGTGAAGTACCGGAAACGGTCGCTGGCCGAGCTTCAGCAATCCGGCCTGATAGCCAACAACGAGAGAAAGCAGCTTCAGGCCGCTTATGACTACCTGTTGAGAGTCCGCACCGAAATGCACTATCACACCCGGCGGGCTGTGGACGTGCTGGGCAAGAGCCTGCAGCCTGCGGTAGCGTACAACCTGGGGTATAAAGAGCGCTCGCCAAGCCAGCGCATCGAGAACTTCATGCGCGAAGTGTACACCCATTCGAGGAACATCTACCTGATCACCCGGACCCTTGAGGAGCGGCTGGCGCTGCTGCCCCGATCGGGTGTTGCGGCGGGGCTGTCAAAGATTCGCTCGCTGGTGCCCGCGCGAAAGCCCCAGGCGCAGGTATTCGACGGGTTCAGGTTTGCGGACGGGCAGATACATGCGGTGTCGGCGAAGGTGTTTGAGGAAGACCCGCGCCGGCTGATGCGTGTGTTTCTGCACGCGCAGCAACGCGGCTTGCGGCTGCACCCGGATCTTGCGCGGCTGATTCGCAACCAGATATCGCTGGCGGATCGCCTGCTGCTCAAGAACCCGCATGTGCATGAGACCTTTCTGACGATTTTGAATCAGCGCGGCGCCGTGGCGCCTGTGCTGCGGGCCATGCACGAGGCGGGATTGCTTGGGCGCTACATACCCGAGTTCGGGCGGCTTACCTGCCTGGTGCAGCATGAGTTTTATCATCAATACACGACGGACGAGCACACGCTGATGTGCATAGAGCAATTGGACAACGTGTGGAACGGTTCAGAGCCGCCACACAGCAACTACAAGCAACTGTTTCAGTCTCTCGAGAGGCCCTTTATTCTTTACCTGGCGCTATTGTTGCACGATGTGGGCAAGGCCGAGAGCGGACGCCACGCCGTCACCGGGGCATCCGCTGCTCTGCGCACGGGAAAGCGGCTCAACCTCGATGCGGGCGTGACAAATACCCTCAAAGTGGTGATTGAGCATCACATGCTCATGGCCATGGTATCCCAGAGGCGGGACCTGGACGATCCGGCGGTGATCCGGCGGTTTGCCCAGCAGGTTGGAAACCAGGAGACGCTGGCCATGCTTGCGCTTCACACGTTTGTGGATTCCCAGGCCACCAGCGACAAGCTGTGGAACGGCTTCAAGGACTCCCTGCTCTGGACGTTATTCTTCAAAACAATGCAGCTCATCTCGGGCGGCGCCGAGTTTGCAAAAGCTGGTGAAAAGCGGCGTGAGGCCCTGAAAGCCGAGATTGCGGCGCAAAGGCCGCCGTTCAGCGCGGAAGAGGTGCAGGCGCATCTTGAGGCGATGCCCGCGCGATACTTTGATGTCCACCACGTTAACCAGATTCTCGAGGACATTGCGCTGGCGCATGAGTTTTTGCAGCGGCAGATTCTGGAGGAGGAGGATCCTTTGGCGCCTGTGGTGAGCTGGAAAGACGAGCTGGACCGGGGCTTTACGACCGTGAAGATCTGCACCTGGGACCGCGCGGGCCTGTTTCGGAAAATTGCGGGTTCTTTAAGCGCGCTCGGGTTGAGTATTCTCAGCGCGGAGGTGTTTACCCGGAGCGATGGAATCGTGCTGGACACCTTTTTTGTCGTGGATGCCCGGACAGGGAACCTGCCCCGAGCATCGCAGCAGGGCAAATTTCAGGACCTGTTGTCGAGGGCTCTGACTTCGGACGAAGTGCGTTTTGAGACGCTGAATGGCAATCCGCAAAACCTTCACAGGCCTTACCAGGCATATTCCGGAGAGCATATGCCGACCAAGGTGCGGTTTGACAATGACTCTGCCGAAGCAAGGACGATCGTTGAAGTGGAAACCGAAGATCGCGTTGGATTACTCTACACGATTTCGAAAGTTCTGGCCGATGTAGGGCTGGATATTTCGACCGCCAAGATCTCGACCGAGCGTGGCGCGGCGATTGACAGCTTTTACGTCCAAACGGAAGCCGGCAAAAAGCTTACGGATCCCGCCCGTCAGCGGCAGGTTGAGAAGCGAATTCGAGAGGCGATTGGCGCGCTGGGCGACAGCTAATCCGTCCTGAAACAGGACAGACGTTGTCCCAATTCGGGTGAACCGGTGCGGCGCGCGTTTCGAGCGGCGCCGTTGCCCAGGAGTTACGGAGCAAAAACCCTTCCAAATCCCCGCAAAAGCATGGCGCGCGCACTATGCGGTTCAGAATCATGGGCTTTTGGCGACATAAGAGTCCCGGATGGCCTGCATATTGCGAACTTCCTTCCAGGTTTGTATCGGGCAGCAATCCTGCTCTTGAAAAAGCTGGAAGACTCAATTGAAGCAAGTAACGACCAGCGAAATACGCGGACAGCGGCCGGGATGTCCGGCTGCGAATAAGCGCCAGGCCGAGTGATGGAGAACAGCTACATACAATGCAGTTACCAGGGCGTGTCGATGCGGGGCACGTTGCTGCGTTTGCAGCCTTGCAACGTCGGGTTCGAGGTGTATCAACCCGGTTTGGTGCTGCGCGTGTCCGAGTTGCTTGAGGAGTTCAGGGCGGTCATAGCGGATGAGGAGGCTTATTCCGGGCGTGCGGTGGTTACGAGCCTGGTGAACCTGGGGCAGAAGAGTGTTGTCGAGGTAAAGCTGGACGATCCTGGCGTGAAGCTTGGGCAGGGCGGGAAGACGGCGGGCCCGGAGCAATTCTGCGAGCGGTACAGCCATTGGTTCGAGGCCTGGCAGCAGCATGAACTGATCTCGACAGACCTGAAGATGACCGTGCTATCGCTGCACAGCTACCTTTGGGAGCTGAAGCTGCTTTGCGAACAATTTGAGGTGTCGGTCCTGGCGCATCCGACCGTCCCGGCGGCCGACATGGAGCGCGCCTTGTTGCTCAGGCTGAGTGAACCGGTTATTCAAACCCTGGACCTTATGCGCGAGCGTTTTCTGGCCGCCACGGAATCCACGCCACCGGGCATGAGGAGTGTTCACCAGTTGTTCGTTACGAGGCATCTTCACCCGCTGTTCCTGTGTGCGCCGTTTGGCTATCGGACGTATCAGAAGCCGCTTGGCTATGCCGGCGACTACGAGATGATGAACCAGATTCATCGCAACACGTTTGAGGGCGGGTCTATTTTTGCCAGGCTGGTGCACTATTGGCTGGTGAATCAGCCGCCGGCCAAATCGGTGCGGGCGCGAGTGGATTACCTGAAACGCAAACTTGGCGAGGAGGCTGTGCGGACCAGCCTGGAGAAGCGCCCCTTGAAGATATTGAACCTGGGCTGCGGGCCTGCCCGGGAGGTGGAGCAGTTTATTATGGAGCATCCGCTTGGGGACAAGGCGGAGATAACATTGCTCGATTCCGATGCCGAAACGCTCGAGCACGTGGAGGGAGTAATTCATCGGGCGCGGCAGGCGAGCGGACGCTCGCCGAAGGTGGTGACGCGGCAGGTTTCCGTGGCGCAACTGATCCGCGAAGCCGGACGGACGGGTCATGCGCTGGGCGCGGTGTATGACCTGATCTATTGCGGCGGACTCTTTGACTACCTGTCCCCGCGCGTCTGCAAGCAGCTCGTCTCGGTTTTTTACCACCACGTCGCGCCGGGCGGCCTGGTGGTGGCGGCGAACATGTATGATCGCTTTCGCAGATTCAGCGCGATGCTGGAGTACCTGCTGGACTGGCATCTGGTCTATCGTTCCGCCGATGACCTTTTGGAGTTTATTCCTGAGGATGTCCCCCACGCCGCCACCTGCGTGAGCGACGACGGCATCAATTTATTTCTCGAGTTGCGGAAACCCTGCTCGTAAGCCATGTCCACAGACATCCAAAAAAAAGCGATCGAGTGGCAGCGGAAAGACCGCGACGAAAGCATCGGCAAGATCAAAGTGGGGTGTGTGGTGGGGATGGTGCTGGTGCCGTCCTTTGCGATGCTGGACTTCGTGGTGTATCCGGGGCACGCGATGGAATTTCTGGGAGTGCGGCTGGCCTGCTCGCTGATCATCGGGCTTTTTCTGGCTGTGCTGCTGACGCCGTTCGGGCTTCGACATTACCGGGCGTTGGGGGTGTCGCTGGTGCTGCTGCCCGGCGCGGCGATTTCGTACATGATCTACGCGACCGCGGGGGCGAACTCTCCCTATTATGCGGGACTGAACCTGGTGCTGCTGGTGGTTGGTTTTGTGCTGCGATGGACCTACCGGGAAAGTTTGATTGCCGTGCTTTTGGTCTTCACGCAGTACGTGGTTGCCTGCTGGTTGAACGGGTCGATGCATCCGGAGCAGATCTCCGCCGAGAATATCGTCAACAACTTCTATTTTTTGGCCGCGACGGGTGTGATTGTTGTGACGGGCAACTATTACTTCAGCCGGGCGAGGTACCGTCAGTTTGAGCTGGCGTATGACCTTGCGGAGCAGAAGAAGCTTGTTGAAGAGAACAACCTTCAGCTTGAGCGCAGCCGCCTGGAGTTGGAGAAGACCAACCAGCGCCTGCTGGAACTGGACCAGGCAAAGAGCCGGTTTTTTGCCAACATCAGCCACGAACTCAGAACGCCGCTCACTCTGCTGATTGCGCCGCTGGAAACGCTGGTGCGAAAATTTTCGCGGTCTGTTGACCCGGAGATACACGAGACCCTTTCGACGATGCACGCGAATGCGATGCGCCTTTTGAAGCTCATCAACGATCTGCTGGAGTTGGTGCGGCTCGAATCCGGGCGGGTGGAAACGCGTCAGGATGTGGTTGATGTGGAGAGCTTTATCTCCGGCATATCGAGCGCTGCGAGGCAGGTGGCGCGGGATAAGCAATTGCATCTTGAGACCCATGCCGAGCCCGGGCTTGGCCGTGTGATCCTGGACAGGGACAAGCTTGAGAAGGTGTTGCTGAACCTGCTGTTTAACGCGCTGAAGTTTACGCCGGCCGGCGGCAGCGTGAGGCTGGAGGCGGCGCGCTGCCGGGACGCGGTGGTGTTTTCCGTTTCCGACACGGGCATTGGGATTGCGCCGGAGAATCTGAGGCGGATTTTTGATCGGTTTTGGCAGGCGGACGGTTCGTCCAAGCGAAAGTACCAGGGGGCGGGTATCGGGCTGTCGCTGGTCAAAGAACTGACGGAGGCCCAGGGCGGAAGCGTCGAGGTTGAAAGCCAGCCGGGCAAAGGCGCCAGATTCACCGTTAGCCTTCCGCATGTGCCGGCGCCGGAGCAGGAGAGTCCCGGCGCCGCGGAGGCCGACCTGCCCGCACCGATGGCTGCGGGGCCCGAGGAATGGCTGGCCAATCTTTACCGTCGCGCGGAGCTGTTCCCGGCGCTGGCACCCGTTCACGACTCGATTGTTCCCGTGGAGGTCCGAGGCAACGGCAAGCTGCCTACCGTGCTGGTGGCCGATGATGAGCCGGACATGCTGCGATTTCTGAAGAACCAGTTGCGCAGTGTCTATAACGTGATTGAGGCGGTGGATGGGCAGCAGGCGTTTGAGAAAGCCTCGCAATTTCTGCCGGACCTTATCGTGCTGGACATGATGATGCCCGGGAAGGACGGTTTACAGGCATGCGCCGAGATTCGCGGGCAAACCTCGACGCGGAATATCCCTGTGATCCTGCTGACCGCGCGGGCGGATGACGCGACCAAGATGTCCGCCCTGGCGGCCGGGGCGAGCGATTTTCTGGCCAAGCCTTTCTCGACAGCCGAATTGCAGGCACGCATCAAGAACCTGGTGGATAACCATGCCTATCAACGGCAGCTTTCGAAGCAGAACCGGGTGCTCGAAGCGACCAATGACCGGCTTAAGAACACCATCGATCAGCTCAAGGAAACGGAGCTGCAGTTGGTGCAGAGCGAGAAACTGGCGTCGCTTGGCCGGATGAGCGCCGGGATCATTCACGAGATCAACAATCCGCTCAACTACGTGAACACCGGCCTGATGGTTCTCAAGAAAAAGGCGCCGTTGCTCGCCGGGACCGATCGTGCCGATTACCTTGAAGTGCTCAAAGACGTGGAGGACGGCGTGATGCGGATGCGGAACATTGTTTCGGACCTTCGGACCTTCAGTGTGGATAACGGGCATAAGCGGGAGCCGGTGCGCCTGGCCGAGGCGGTGCAGTTTGCGGTTCGGTTTCTGGGTCACGAACTCAAGAACGGCATTCACCTGGAGCAGCACGTTCCGGAGGCTCTTGCGGCTATGGGGAACACGAACCTGCTTGTGCAGGTTCTTGTGAACCTTGTGAAGAACTCGATTGACGCGCTTTCGGCCAAGACGTTTGTGAACGGGGACAAGCCGTCGATTTGGATTGACGGTGGCCGGCATGGCGAGGTTGCGATTCTCAAGGTGCGCGACAATGGCACCGGGATAGCGGAGGAGCACATTGACAAGATATTTGATCCGTTTTTCAGCACGAAGGACCAGGGGCAGGGCATGGGGCTGGGGCTGAGTCTTTGTTACAAGATCGTCCAATCATTGGGCGGAAAAATTTCCGTGGACACGCAGCCGGGGCGACACTGCGAATTCCGGATAGAACTGCCGATAGACGGCAAAGGAGTAGAACATCATGAACCCGATTTACGATTACAAGCAGTTTAGCGTATTGTATGTGGACGACGAGGCGCTGGCGCGAAAGAGCTTTGAAAAGCTGTTCGATGACCGGTTCCGCATTATTGGCGCGGCGAGCGCCAGGGAGGGGCTTGCCATCCTGGAAGAGCGGGGGAACGAGATCGGGCTGTTGTTGACCGATCAGCGGATGCCTGGCGAGAAAGGCGTCTGGCTGCTTGAAAAAGCGCGCCGGCTCAATCCCAAAATCATTCGCATCCTGGTGACCGCCTATGCGGACATGGAATCCGCCATTGCCGCGGTGAACACCGGGGCGATTTACAAGTATATCACCAAGCCGTGGCAGGAGATCGAGATGGAGACCGCCCTGAAACGGGGTCTTGAATTCTTCATGGTGCAGCGGGAGCGGGACCAGCTTCTGCATGAGAAACTGTCCACATTGCGCAACATCATGGTAGCCGACCGGATTGTCAGCCTTGGGCTGCTGGCGTCCGGGTTGAGCCATCACATTCGCAACTCGCTGGTTGCGGTGAAAACATTCCTTGACCTGGCTCCTGCCAAGCTGGAGGAGGAAAAAGTGGATCTCAACGGGCTGCGAGACCCCGATTTCTGGCGCGGCTATTACCAGAATGCGCAGGCCCAGGTCCTCAAGATCAACAACCTTCTGCACGAGCTATGGTCCGCATCTGAAACGCCATCGAGCCAGTTTAGAGATGAAGTGGATCTGAAGGAACTGGTTGGAGATGTGCTGATTGACCTGCGCGCGGACATTGAGAAGAAGCCCCTGAACATTGATCTGCGGATTCCGGAGGCGCTGCCGCGTCTGCGAGTGGACAAACCCAAGTTCCAAAGGCTGTTTGAGCTGCTGCTCAAGGATGAGATCGCGACCCTGCCGCGAGGGGCCACCCTGACGATCTCGGCGCGCAAGCCCGAGCCGAACGGCTGCCCGTCCGGGGAGATTGAGATCGAGGTTGCGGACAACTGCGCCGGCATGCCGATAGAGAAGCTGCGCCTGGTGTTTGACCCGTTCTGGGTGCGCAGCGACAGCCCGTCCGAATTGGGGATCAACATGATGGCCTGTTTCTTTATTGTGCATCATCATGGCGGGCGCATTGAGGCGCGCAGCGCTGAAGGGAAGGGAACGAGCTTTATCATTCGCATGCCGCTGGATGCGTCGCAACAGCCCGTCGTGATCGCCGAGAACGATTTTCTGAAGAAGGTTCGATGGAGCGATGCGTTGTGGGATCAGTTGCTCAAGTCCGATTAGCGAGATCGAGGCAGCCTAGGTACTTTACCCTACCCCAATCGGTAATCCCGCGCGTTGTGACGGGACACTACAACCCACTATACTGCCGCAGGTTGGGATTGACCGGAACCAGTCATGTTGCAGTATTGCCCAAGGCACCCGATGCCCCCGCCTCGCGAAGGTGGCGGGGCGGCATGCGTGAGCGTTTACGTGGCGGGCCGAATGCGGTTGTGTAATGAACATTCTGTTGGTATTGGCTGAGCACCCCGAGACAGTCGAGGCGGTGCGGGCGGGGGCGGACCCGGGCGCGTGGCGGATCGTGCACCGGACCGATCTTGCCATGTGCGAGCCTCTGCTGGTGCATGGGTTGGCGCAAGCCTGCCTGCTGGATGCCAGCTTGAATGAGAAAGGGATTCTTCAACTGGAGCAGCTCCTTCGATGGAACCCCCACTGCAGCGTGATTGTTTGTTCGGATGAAAGGCTGCCGGAGTGGGAGGAGAAGGCATATCTCAAGGGCGCTTCTTACGTTATTCCCAAGCCCGTCCGTCCCGTGTTGTTTGGGGAACTGCTGCGGCGAATGCCATCTCCGCAGAGTGCCATCTCGCCGGATGAAACCTCATTCACCGTCATTGGCAATCCTCCGCCCCAACCTGCGCCGATTGCTCCATCGGGGACCCAGGGTCTGGCCCTGTTGCGGGGTTTCTCGGGCATTCTGACCCATTCACTGAACGGGGACGCGTTGCTGCGACAGTTTCTTTTGTTTGTGCGGGAGCTGTTCGGATTGAACCGGGCGATGATTTTCCTGAGCGATCCCGGGGATCCTTCGGCGCAGAGGCTGCGTGCCGCCTCCTCCCTGGGAGTCTCGGGGAAGCTGCTGGAGACCATCGAGCTTTCGTTCGACAGCGGTCTTGGGCAGCTTGTGAGCCGCACGGGTCGAATCGTCCGGCGGCACTCCTCGCAGCTTGCATCCGCGCCGGACGCGCGCCGGGAGTTTGACGTGCTTGGGGCGGAGGTTGCCGTGCCGATTCCGGATCGTGAGAACGTGATTGGAGTTGCGCTGTTTGACGTTCGGGTTACCGGGGAAGCGCTGGCGAACGCGGAGTTGGAACTTCTATTTCATCTACTCGAGCAACTTGGGCTAGGGTTGCGGAACATTGCGCTGCACGAGCAGCTTGCCTCGAACAGCAGGATGCTTTCGGGCGTTCTGCGGGAGTTGAGCAGCGGATGTGTTGTTGTGGACCGTGACCTTCGGGTCCTGCACGCCAACAAGGCGGCCCGGCGGTTTTTCCCCTGTGCGGCCGGGAGCCGTGCGCGCGAGTTTGATTTTGACGATCTTCCGCAGGAGCTTGGGGCGAAAGTTTACCAGGTGCTGCACACGGGCACGGCGGTGGTCGGCCATCGGTTCGAGACGGGCCGGCAGAAGGTGTATCATGTGAACGTTGCGCCTTTCCAGAGCCGGCAGGACGGGAGCCTGGCCTCGGTATTGCTGATGGCTGAGGATCTAACCCAGGCGGAGCATCTGCGCCGATTGGAAGTGGAAGCAGCCGAGCTGCGACTGATCAAGCCGATGGCCGACCGTTTGAGCGCCGAGATAGGCAACGCCGCTGTGCCGATCCCGGTGATTGCGCAGCTCCTTATGGAGAAGTTCTCCGAAGCCGCGTTTCGGGAATTGATCAAGGATGCCGGCGTTTCCAGTCCCAGCGTGTTTCACAAAGCCGCTGTGGACACCCCAATGATGCACGAGAGTCTGATGGGCGCCAGCCGCCGCATTGAGCGCCTCGTGAACCAGATGCGTTTCCTCCTGTCAGAGATTGGGAGCGCGGGCGAGCCGATCATTCTTTCGCAGTTGATCGAGGAGAGCAACAGGGATGCCTCGCGGCACCACAAGAATCACAAACCCCGGCCGCTGCAGGTGGATGACCCGTTTTACGTGCAGGGCGACCGTGCGATGCTGAAGTTTGTGTTCATGGAAGTATTGCTCAACGCGCTGCAGGCTGCCAAAGGGGACTCGGCGATATCTATCCGGGTCGCTCGTGAGTCGGATTCCAGCCCGCTGCTCAAGATCGAGGTGGAGGACAGCGGGGAAGGCTTCACGCCCGAGGCGGCCCGGCGTGCCACTGAGCCTTTTTACACCACGAAAACCGTTGGGGTGGGCCTTGGTCTGACGGTTGCCAGGAGGGTTTTTGAAGCGCATGGGGGCCGGATTGAGATTCCCGAGCCGGGCAAAGGTCGCGGGGGTCTTGTTTGGATTTTCCTCCCTGGTGGAAAAATCGTGCCTGATCGCAAGAAGAAGTCTTAGAATCCTGCCATGCAGGAGCCGGTTCTGAGATTGGATCACGTCAGCAAGTCCTACGCGAGTCCCGGGAGTGGCGCCGGGGTGGTTATCCTTCGGGATGTTTGCCTCACCGCACAAGCGGGTGAATCGATCGCTATTGTGGGGCCGTCCGGTTCGGGGAAAAGCACGCTTTTGCACATCGCCGGCGCGCTGGATCGGCCCACGAAAGGCTGCGCTTTTATCGAAGGCAGGAATCTTGCGGACCTGGACGAGAAAGCACTCGCCTCCCTGCGAAATCTCAAGGTTGGATTCGTCTTTCAAGCTCACTACCTGCTTCCGCAATTCACCGTGCTGGAGAACGTGCTTGTGCCGGCGCTTGCCGGGGCCGGCAGAGTCGGGGGTGGAAAGATCGCGCGCGCCCGTGCTCTGCTGGATCGAGTGAACCTGGGACATCGAACAGCCTACCCGGCGGGGCGCCTCTCCGGGGGCGAGCGGCAGCGTGCGGCGCTGGTGCGGGCACTGATCAACGAGCCGGCGCTGCTGCTGGCGGATGAACCTACCGGATCGCTGGATCAGGCCGCGGCCGTGGAGATTGCCGGGTTGTTGCGAGACCTGAACGAGGAGCAGAAGACCACCCTGATTGTTGTGACTCACTCGCCGGATCTGGCCCGTAGAATGCAACGCAGATTGAGGCTGGATAACGGGATACTTGCGGAAGCGCCATGAATTTTGCCGTCGTCATCTGGCGCAATCTCCTGTTCCATCGGGCCGCCCACGCCGCTGCTCTTGCCGGCATTGCGGTTGCAACGGCTGCTTTGACCGGGGCGCTCGTGGTGGGCGACTCTGTGCGGGGCACCTTGCGCCAGCAGGCTCTCGACCGGGTGGGGGGCGCATCTTTCGTCATTACCGCCGGCGACAATTTCTTCCGCGAGGCTTTGTGCTCGATGCATTCCAACGCAGTGCCGATCCTGGTTTTGCCGGCATCGGTGCGGGCGGCTTCGGGTGGCCAACGGGCGAACAACGCGCAAGTGATCGGAATCCGGCAGGATTACCTGGTGTCGAACCGGGTGGTGGATTTGGCATTGGATGATCGCATGGTTTTGTTGAGCCGGTCGCTGGCGGCGCAACTGGATGTGGGGGTTGGGGATGAGATTCTGCTGCGCATGGCCCGTTCCGGCGGGATTCCGGGCGAGGCGGCCTTGAACGCCGGACGGGATGCGCCCATTGGCTGGCGCATTGTGGTTACGGGCATCCTGCCGCCCGCCGGGGGTGGCGACCTGAATCTGCAAGGCAGCGGCGCCGAGGCGTTCAACGTATTTGTTCCGCTGCATATCCTTGGCCGGCAACTGGAGGTTGAGGGCAAAGCAAACGTGCTTTTGGTCAAGGAGGGCGCCGCGGGCGGCGAGGCGATTTCCGTCGCAACTCTCGAGAGGAGGCTGCGGGAGCATTGGACACTCGAGGATGCCGGGCTGAGCGTTGCGTCTTTGCCCGGAGATGTGTTGGCCATCAGCAGTCCCCGCGTTTTTTTGAGAGATGCTGTTCTTGAAGCGGCGCGGCGGTCGGTCACGAACACCGTTCCGGTGCTGACGTACCTGGCGAACCTTTTGGAGTGCGGGACGAATGCGACCCCGTACTCGATGGTCACGGCGGCGGGGCCGCCCTACACGTCGGGAACCCTGCGCGATAACGAAATTCTGCTGTCGCCGTGGCTGGCGGAGGATCTTTCGGCGCGCATTGGCGACACCATTCGCATGTCCTTTTTCCTTCCTGATGCCGGGGCGCGCCTTCAGGAAGCGACGAATGAGTTTCGGGTTGCGGGGATTGCACCGCGCGATTCTGTTCATCTGGACAGAACATTGATGCCCCGGTTTCCCGGGATTGAGGAAGCTGAGCGCACGCAGGATTGGGATGCCGGGTTTCCTTTGAAGTATAAGATCCGCGACAAAGATGAGGATTATTGGGAGAGACATCGCGGAACACCCAAAGCGTTCGTTAGCCTGGCTGCCGGACAACGCATTTGGGCGAATCGGTTTGGGAACCTGACATCGATCCGGGTTGCGGCGCCGGGGCTTGCAGTGGAACGACTCGAGGCGTCCTTGTTGAGCGGGTTGCAACCTTCCGGGGCCGGGTTTGCGGTGACTCCTGTTCGTGACCAGGCGCTTGGAGCGGCGGATCAATCACAGGACTTTGGCCAACTCTTCCTCGCCTTCAGCATGTTCATCATTGCCGCGGCCCTGTTGCTTATTGTGTTGCTTGTGCAATTCGCGCTGGAATCGAGATCTGTTGAAACCGGCGCTCTGATGGCCGCGGGTTTCAGCCGGGGACGTCTCAGGGCGTTGTTCATGTGCGAATTTCTTCTGGTGTCTTTGACTGGCGCGGCGATCGGGGCTGCCCTGGGGGTGTTTTACGCAAAAGCCCTGCTTCGGGCGCTAACGACTCTGTGGCGAGCGGCTGTCGGGGGAATTAACCTGGAGTTGCATTTGAACCACCTGACGTTGCTTTTGGCGGTGGGGATTTCCACAGCCTTGTGCGCGGCGACCATCTGGCTGGTCGTTCGCGCTCGATCCGGGCGGCAACCTGCGGCCTTGCTATCGGGCGAGGTGGAGGCGCCTGCCGTTTGCAGCGCTGGAAACATGAGCGGAGTGATTGCCATCGGGTCCATCACTTCGGCGTTGCTCCTTGGGGCCTGGAGCTTGAAACAATCGGAGGCAAGTCCGGGAGCGTTTTTTGGCGCGGGCTGCCTGGTGCTTGTCGGCGGCCTGGCTTTGTTCTGGCGCTGGATGGGCAGACCTGCGCGCGTGCAAGACAGCTTCAGCCGCATGAGCCTGGTTTTGCGTTCTCCCGCCCGGAGACCCCGTCGCAGCCTGGCCGCAGTAGCGATGCTGGCGTCCGGTTGTTTTGTGTTGGTGGCTGTCTCCGCCTTTAGACTCAACACTCCTGCCGGAATGCAGACCCTGGGATCCGGCACGGGCGGGTTTAATGTGGTGGCATCGGCCGCGCTGCCGATTCAACAGGATCTTTCGACGGATGATGGGCGCGAGGCGCTCGGATTGAAGGCTTTGCCCGGGAGCACCTTTATCGTGCCGTTTCGGGTTTCGCAAGGGGATGAGGCAAGCTGCCTGAACCTGAACCGCGCGAGCAGGCCCCGGCTGCTTGGGGTGAAGCCCTTGATGATGAAAGGCAGGTTCGCCTTCTCCCGGGTTGCAGACGGTTTTGATGCGCGGCAGGGCTGGGATATTCTGCGCGGAGCCGCCACCAACAACATAGACCAACCGTTGGAGATCCCCGCCGTTGGCGACGCTAATTCCGTGCGCTGGTCCATGGGCAAAAAAGTTGGTGACACCATTGAAATGGTTGGTGATTCCGGGCGGACGATTCGCGTGAGGATCGTCGCTGTTGTGGCGGACTCGATCTTTCAGGGCAGCCTGGTGGTTGATGAAGCTTTGTTTCTGAGTGCTTTCCCGGGTTCCTCCGGGTACCGGTATTTCCTGGTGGATGCGCCGGGAGGCGCCGGCGATGAGGCGGCCATGGCGCTTTCCGCGGCACTGGAGGATTATGGGTTGGAGACGATCCCCGTGGCGCGCCGCATGGCGACATTGAACGCTGTGCAAAACACCTACCTGTCCACATTCCAGGTGCTTGGCGGGCTTGGGCTGCTTCTGGGCAGTGTGGGGCTGGGCCTGCTGATTCTGCGGAACGTGCTCGAGCGCAGGCCGGAGCTGGCGGCGATGCTCGCCACCGGGTGCCGCACGAGATTGCTTCGCCGGATGGTTGCGGGCGAGCATGTGCTGCTCCTGGCGGCCGCGGTCGTGATAGGAACCGTGGCGGCGCTTGTTGCCGTTATGCCGGCGCTGAAAGATCGTGATGCGGGCTGGGGAGGGCTGGCGGTTGTCTTGTGCCTGGTCCTTTGCAACGGGCTGCTATGGACCTGGGCGGCTGCTGTGCTTGCGCTTCGAGGGCCGCTGTTGGATGCTCTGCGGAACGATTGATAGCCCGGGGCTTATGGTCCGCTTTGCATGATGGATTTATGACAGAGCCTTCACCGGTCAAAAAGTGGAAGCGTTTGAAGCTTCCGGTTGTCCTGCTTGGGTTGTGTATTGTCGTTTTTGTGATGCTGCGAATCTTTGAACACAGCCAGGTTTATCATCCCCGGCGCGGGCTGGATCAGTCCGGCGCGGTTCTTGGCAGGGCATGGGAGGATGTGCGTTTCAAGGCTGCCGATGGCGTGAACTTGAGCGGATGGTACTTTCCTGCGGAGGACGGTTCGAAGAGAAAGGAATACGTGGTGCTTGTTTGCCACGGGAACGGAGGGAACATCGGTCATCGCCTGGATCTTTACGATGCCTTGCTTCAAACCGGTGCGGGTGTATTTGCCTTTGATTATCGCGGCTATGGTTTGAGCCAGGGCCGGCCATCCGAGCGCGGCACCTACGCCGATGCTGCCGCGGCGTTGAAATGGCTGGGGGATCGAGGTTTTGCGGCTTCGAGAGTGATTGTGCTGGGCGAATCCTTGGGAGGTGGTGTTGCCAGCGAGCTGGCAGCGCGGGAACCGCTTGCCGGGCTGGTGCTGCTGAGTTCGTTCACGAACATACCGGAGATAGGCGCGGAACTGTTTCCATGGCTGCCGGTGCGTTTAATATCGAGCATTCGATACGACACCCATTCGCGGCTGCCAGGAATTCGAATGCCGTTGCTTGTGATGCACAGCCGCAATGATGAACTTGTGGGGTTTCACCATGCGGAGGCAAACTTTCGCGTGGCGAACGAGCCGAAAATATTCTGGGAACTATTCGGCACGCACAACGAGCCGCTCCACCAGCCTGACCATTTTCTAAAAGGCATCGAGGCCCTGCTGACCAGGGTGGAGTTCAGCCCGGAGGCCAGCCCAGTTTCCGCCCGCCAATGATGTGGCAGTGCAGATGCGGCACCGCTTCGCCGGCATCCGGCCCGTTGTTGAAGACGAGCCGGAAACCCGATTTATCGAGCCCGAGACTTTTTGCCACTTCCGCGGCTTTGATGAGCAGGTGTCCGAGAGTTTTGTGATCCTCGGGTTTGGCCTCGGCAATGCGCGGGATGGGGTTTTTGGGGACGATCAGCACGTGCACGGGCGCCTGGGGCTTGATGTCTTTGAAGGCGAGCACGAGGTCATCCTCGTAAACGATTGTGGCCGGAATTTCCCGCGCGACAATTTTCTCGAATAAGGTCTTGCTCATGAACGGAGGGTGCGTTTACGCGCGTATCTCGTCAACTGCCAGTCACACTTTTTGGATTTTTACATTGGCGAGGAGGGTCTCAAAGCGGGCGTGATCGAGGTTGCCAGGAGTGAGGGTGAGCGCATTGGCCGCGCCTGCGGCTGTGCCGGCCCGGCAGGCCTCTCCGATGGATTCCCCACGCGCAAGCCATGCGCCCAGGGCGGCGGCGAACGAATCTCCCGATCCAATCGGGCTAACCGTTTTCACCTGCGGTGGGGTGATGATCCACCTCTGTTCGGGCGAGCAGGCGAGCACCTGGTCCGGTCCGTTTGTGATCACCACGTTCCTGGCGCCCCGGGCGATGAGGTCATTCATCGCCGCCCAGGTATCTTCCATGTCGCGAAGTTCGCGCCCGAAAGTTCTCTCAAGCTCGTGCTTGTTTGGCTTGACTGCGTCCGGCCCTTGTTCGATTGCCCGGGTCAGGAGTGCGCCCTGAGCATCAACGACGCAGGTTGCCCCGGCTTTTCGGGCCCCGGCGACGCAGCGGGCGTAGAAGTCCGTGGGGCCTTCCCTGGTGATGGTGCCGGAAAGCAGCAGCGCTTTGGCTGTGGGCAGCAGGGTCTGAATGCGGGTAAAAAGCTCATCATAGCAGGAATCGGGCACCTGGGCGCTTTCCTCCACCAACTCGGTGATGGTTCCGCGTTCCTGGTCAATGATGGTCGTGCAAAGCCTCGTCTCCGGCGAGACCTCGACAAACTCGAATTTAATACCTTCACGCTGCAGCTCCTGCTTCATCCAGTCCCCTCGCCGGCCGCCGGCAAATCCAAGCAATAATGCTGGCTCGCCCAACACCGTCAGCACTCGCGCAACATTGAGGCCTTTGCCGCCGAGTCCGTCCATGGCCGCCGAAGCCCTGTTCACATGATCAACGGTGAACCGGGGAAAGATCATGGTTCGTTGCAGAGCCGGGGTGGTTCCTACACACAAAAACATACGCATTCAAGACTGGCACAAACCGGCGGCGTGTCCAGAAAGCTGTGATGCCAGGGTCGGAACGAACGTCCCTGTCACAAGGCCAAGACCGGCAAGAACTGGGGGCGTGTTTGGAGGGGGCGAAGGTTTGTCAGGCATTCACCTCGCGAGGTGTGTCGGGTATTCTGTGCATGACGATTCAGGGGAATGCGAGACCTTGCGTGCGGGATGCGCGCGACCGGCGGCTGCTGAAAACCTTAGACCTTTGCCCGGGTTCATTTTACTTTCTGTGCTGCTGTGGGCGCCGAACCTCAACTGACACCGATGATGGCGCAATATCGCCGGATAAAGAGCGAATTGCCCAAGGATGCGTTGTTGCTTTTCCGTCTGGGAGACTTTTACGAGATGTTTTTCGAGGATGCCCAGGCAGGCGCGAAGCTGTTGAACGTGGCCCTCACGCGCCGTGCGGGGGTGCCCATGTGCGGCATACCATATCACGCCGCCGACGCCTATATCGGCAAGCTGCTGAGGGCGGGTCGCAAGGTGGCGGTGTGCGACCAGGTGGAGGACGCAAGAAAAGGGCAGATCGTCAAAAGAGAAGTCACGCAGATACTGAGTCCCGGGGCGCATTTTGACGAGCGGATGTTGAATGCCGAGGCCAACAACTATCTGGCATCCGTTTGTGCCCGGGATTCGTCGTATGGGCTTGCGCTGGTGGACCTGACCACTGGCGATTTTACCGTGTCCGAGCTAGCAGACGGGCAGGGGTTGCTGGCCGAGTTGCAAAGGCTGCGCCCGGCGGAGATCATTTATCCCGGGGAAGCGACCGCGTTGCGGCAGTTGCTTGGGGGTGAAGGCTGTGGTGGCGGGCCGTCCGAGCGAGCGCCTGATTTTGGTTGGAGCCTTGCGCCATATGAAGATTGGGTCTTTGCGCCGGAGACGGCTGTTTTCACACTAAAAGAACACTTCAAACTGGCCACGCTGGACGGTTTCGGGTTGAGGGATCGCCTGGCGGCAACGTGCGCTTCCGGCGCGATTCTGCACTACATCACCGAGCATCTGCGAAGACGACCTGCAAACCTCATCCGCCTCACGTTCTACGAGCGCACGGACTTTCTGGCGATTGACCATAACACCCTGCGGCATCTGGAGGTGCTCGAGCCGCTGCATCGGGACTCTCCGAGGAATGCATGCCTGTATGGCGCGCTCAACCGGACCGTTACGCCCATGGGCGCGCGGCGGCTGCGGGATTGGCTTTCGCAACCACTGTCCACGCGCGAGGCGATCGTTTGCAGGCAGGAAGCGGTTGCGGCGTTTGTGGAGGATGGCGATGGTGCGGCGGGGTTGCGCCGGCAGCTTGGGGAGATTCGGGATTTGGAACGGACGGCGGGCCGGCTGAGTGCGTCCGCGGGGAACGCCCGGGACCTGGTGGCGTTGCGGCTTGGGTTGGAGCAGCTTCCCGGCATCCGCGCCACCATTCGGGCTGTGCTCGATGCGGCGCGGGACAGGGGCTCGCGGGAAGCAGCTTCATTGATCCAGGTGCGGTTTGAGGGAGATCGCCCGGTTGGCGAGTCACCCGGGCCGGGTTTACTGGAGGAGCTTGAGGGCGGGATCACCGAGCTTCCTGCATTGGCAGAGACAATTCGGGCCGCGATCGTGGACACGCCGCCCCTTGGGCTCAAAGAGGGCGGCATGATTCGGGATGGATACGATTCATCCCTGGATGAACTTCGCGAGGCAACCCGCAGCGGGAAAGAATGGATTGCAAAACTGCAGCAGGACGAGATCGCCCGCACGGGCGTGACGTCCCTGAAAGTCCGGTTCAACTCTGTATTCGGGTATTACATAGAGATCACGAAGGCGAACCTGGACAAAGTGCCGCCGCACTACATTCGCAAACAGACCATTGCAAATGGCGAACGGTTCATCACCCCGGAATTGAAGGAGATGGAGGGCAAGATCCTTGGGGCTGAGGAGCGAGCCATCAAGCTCGAGTATGAAATCTTTCAAAAAGTGCGCGAGGCGGTGATTGGAGAGCTGAAGAGCCTGCAACAAACCGCCTCGATGCTGGCGCAATTGGATGTATTGTGCGGGTTTGCAGAAGTTGCGCGGTTGCACGGCTACACCCGTCCGGTGATCGGGGAGGAGGGTGTGCTTAATATCCGGGAGGGCCGTCACCCGGTTTTGGAGCAGAATCCTTCGCAGGAACGGTTTGTGCCCAACGACACCGTTTTGGGCGATGAGACGCGCATTGCCCTGATTACGGGGCCGAACATGGCCGGCAAGAGCACCTACATACGGCAGGTGGCGCTGCTGGCGCTGCTGGCGCATACCGGTTCATTTCTGCCGGCGCAGGAGGCGCGGGTGGATTTGATGGATCGGATCTTCACGCGCATCGGCGCGAGCGATGATCTTGCCCGTGGGCAATCCACGTTCATGGTTGAGATGTGCGAGACGGCCGAGATTCTGAACAACGCCACGGAGCGCAGCCTGGTGATTCTGGACGAGATCGGGCGGGGCACGAGCACCTTTGACGGGCTCAGCCTGGCGTGGTCAATTGTGGAGCATCTGCACAATGCGGTTGGAGCAAAGACACTTTTTGCAACCCATTATCATGAGTTGACCGAACTGGCGGGCAGGCTGCCTCGTGTCAAAAACTTCAATGTGGCTGTGCGCGAGTGGCACGATAACATCGTTTTTCTGCGAAAGATCGTCGAGGGCGGCACGGACAAGAGCTACGGCATCCAGGTGGCGCGTCTGGCCGGGGTGCCAAAGCCGGTGCTGGATCGTGCCCGCGAGATCCTGCGCAATCTCGAGGAATCCGAACTCACGCCGGAGGGCAATGTGCGGCGCGCCACGCGGCGGGACATGGACCGGAGAAAGCTGCAGGAGTTGGGCCCTCCGCCGCAGCTCGATCTTTTCTCCTGAGAAGGCTTTCTCGACAAAGCCCTGATGCAAATTAAATTGAGTACCTATGTCTGTAGCGAATAAGCCGCTGGTCATTGCCGGAAAAAGCTTCCGGTCCAGGCTCATTCTGGGCACGGGAAAGTTCCCGGCTCCGGAAGCGATGCGGGATGCGATTGCCGTCAGCGGCACTGAAATAGTAACTGTGGCCCTGAGGCGGGCGGATCTTTCCGGAAAGAAAGATCCCTTTGCGAACATTCTCGAGTTTCTGGATGGCAGCCGTTTCCTGATTTTGCCGAACACGAGTGGCGCCATGAACGCCGAGGAAGCCGTGCGATTGGCGCGGCTATCGGCTGCGGCGGGGCTGCCCAAGTGGGTCAAGCTGGAGATACACCCTGATCCCCGCTATCTCCTTCCGGACCCGGTTGAGACACTCAAAGCGGCGGAGCAGCTTGTGAAGGAGGGTTTCACCGTGCTGCCGTACATTAACGCGGACCCGGTGATTGCCAAGCGGTTGCAGGACGTGGGAGTTGCCACCGTCATGCCGCTGGGCTCGCCGATCGGCTCGAACCGCGGCATCCAGACCAGAGACCAGATCCGCATCATTATTGAGCAGGCGGTGGTGCCTGTTGTGGTGGATGCGGGCATTGGCGCGCCCAGTCACGCGGCGGAGGCGATGGAGATGGGCGCGGATGCGGTGCTTGTGAACACGGCGATTGCGGTGGCCTCGGACCCGAACCGCATGGCGGAGGCGTTCAAGAGGGCTGTTGAAGCGGGCAGGGCTGCCTACGAGATGGGCCTGCCGGAAGCGCGCGTTCAGGCCGAAGCCACAAGCCCGTTGACGGGATTTCTGGACGAAACAGGCTTTCGAAACCTAGAAAGTTGAAAATGAAACGACTGACCATCACCAGGGCGCGGGCACGGGAAATCCTGCGGGCGGCTGCGCGCAACAAGATTGTTGTTGTGGGCGACATCATGCTCGATCAGTTCATTTGGGGGGCGGTGTCGCGGATTTCGCCCGAGGCGCCTGTGCCGGTGGTGGATTTTCGGGAGGAGAGTTTCATGCCGGGCGGCGCCGCAAACGTGGCCCGGAATCTTGCCGCGCTGAAGGTGCCCGCCGAACTTATGGGAGTCACGGGCGCGGACGGTTCGGGCGCCGCCCTGAAATCGCTGCTTAAAGAGTCTGAGATTGGCTGCAAAGGGTTGCTTGTGGATCCCGCGCGGCTCACCAGCGTAAAGACAAGGATTGTGGCCGGCCAGCAGCAGGTCGTGCGGATTGATCGCGAGAGCCGCAGTGAGCTGGATCGGAGAATTATCGCAAGGATACTGGATCGCATTCGCCGCGAGGCGGGCATTGCCGCTGTGATTGTGGGCGATTACGGCAAGGGAGTTGTCACGCAGGAACTGGTTCATGGTTTGCGGGGTATTTGCCGGCGGCGAGGCATTTGGCTGAGCATGGATCCGAAACCTGTCCACCAGGTTGATATTTCCGGCTTGTCGCTCATCACGCCGAACCGGAAGGAAACGTTTGAGCTTGCGCGTCTTGCGGACGAGACGAGTGGGAACGGTCAACCGCTCGAGGATGCGGCGTTGATGGGTGCTGCGGAGAAACTCCTGGCGCAACTGAGTCCAGCCCTGCTTTTGATTACCCTTGGCGAGCATGGGATGCTGCTTTGCCAGCGCCATCAAAAGCCTCTCCATATTCCAACCGTTGCCAAGGAGGTTTTCGATGTTTCGGGCGCGGGCGACACCGTAATTGCGACTTTCACATTAGCTGTTGCGGGCGGAGCTTCGCCGCTGGAAGCGGCGGTGCTCTCGAACCATGCGGCCGGCGTGGTGGTGGGCAAAGTGGGCACAGCCACGGCGAGCATTGGGGAATTGTTGGATAGTTTTTAGACGCCGCGCGATTTTATGGCAAAAACCACCGCTGAAATGATTCGCGGTATGAAGGGCAAGGGCATTCCCTGCCTGACGGCGTACGATTATCCAATGACGCGACTGCTGGACCAGGCTGGTATTCCGCTGATACTTGTGGGTGATTCTCTGGGAATGGTTGTGCTGGGTTATCCGGACACGACTCACGTGACCATGGAGGAAATGGAACATCACGTTCGCGCGGCGGCGCGCGCGAGGCCGAATGCCTTGCTTGCGGCGGATCTTCCCTACAAGAGCTACGAGACTATCGAGACGGCGGTTGCCAATGCTCGCGCGTTGGTTCGTGCCGGGGCGGAGGCTGTTAAAGCTGAGGGCGGCGTTGAGATTCTGCCGCAGGTTCGGGCGATTATCGCGGAGGGCATTCCATTCCTGGGCCATTTGGGAATGCTGCCTCAGCACGTCATCGAGGAGGGCGGTTACAGGATTAAGGGGAAGGAGACGGCTGAGAAGGAAAGGCTCAAGGCCGACGCGATGGCACTTGCGGAGGCCGGCGCGTTCGCGATTGTTCTGGAACTTGTCGCGGCGGCAACAGCCAAAGAGATCACCGAAGCCGTTCCGGCGCCCACCATTGGCATTGGCGCCGGGAAGCACTGCGATGGACAGGTGCTGGTGACCCCCGACCTGCTGGGGATGCTTCCGTGGTTCACCCTCAAACATGTGAAGCCGAGACTGAACGCCGCGGATCAAATGCGCGACGTGGTCATTGAATGGCGCGACTCGGTGGTCGCTGCCGTGGCGTCCGGCGTCCCGCCGCCGGGCGAGTAATCCCTGCATTGCGATTATTCAAATAGCGATCTTCTCGGCTTGATTCGGTGGACGGGTTTTGATTGCATTCGAATTGAATCCGGCATCAATGCCGGTCCACGACCATGGCAGACGCAAAACCTGAATACGTTCTCGGCATTGATCTCGGCGGCACCAAGATTCTCGCGGGAGTTTTTGATTCCAACCTCAAACTGATTGCGGCGTCGAAGCTGAGCACCAAACCGGAGCGTGGCGTGGATGCGGTGATCGAGCGGATTGCACGGTGTGCGCGGGAGGCTGTGGACGAGGCGGACCTGACGATGAAGCAGGTGCGGGGGATTGGCATCGGAGCGCCCGGGGCGGTGAACTTTGCGGCGGGGACGGTGATTTTTGCGCCGAACATGCCGGGTTGGAAGGATGTGCCGCTGAAGAAGGGGTTGGAGAAGTTGCTGGACGTGCCGGTCTGGATTGAAAACGACTGCAACATTGCCGCTTTGGGCGTTTATGGCGCCGAACTGAAGCACAAGCCGTCCAGCATGCTCGGGATCTTTGTCGGAACCGGCATTGGCGGTGGAATTATTATTAACGGGGAACTCCACAGTGGTTTTGGTCATACGGCTGGAGAAATCGGGCACATGGTGATCGAAGTCAACGGTCCGAAGTGCGGTTGTGGAAACAAGGGTTGTTTCGAAGCGCTTGCGAGCCGGACAGCGATCTTTCAACGCATCAAGTCCGCTGTTAAAGACGGCCAGAAGACAATTCTGACCGACATGCTCGGGGATAAGCTTGATGACATGCGGAGCGGCGATTTGCGCAAGGCCTTGAAAAAAGGCGATAAGTTTGTGGACAAGGTGATCGAGGAAGCGGCCGAGTACATCGGGATCGCTGTCTCGAACCTGGTCAACATTTTGAACCCGGAAGTTGTCGTGCTGGGTGGCGGCGTGATTGAAGCGCTGCAGGACTACATGATGAGTGTGATCATCGAGACGGCGAAGGATTACGCCATGCCCGGAGCGATGAAAGGCGTGGAGATCGTCGCATCGGAACTGGGCGATCACGCGGGAATTACCGGCGGGGCCGTTCTCGGCCTCAGGCAAAGCGTCCGTCCAGAGAAGAAATAGAGCCCCCGGTTGGTTGCCGCTGCCCTGGTGTCGCTGTGGGACGTCCGCCAGGCGCAGACTGTTTACCAGTCAACCGGCATATAATCCTTCAAGAACTTTCCCCATACGTGCTCTCCGGTATTGAAGCCGGAAATGATCGGGTCCGTGATTCTTGCGGCTCCGTCCACGATATCGAGTGGCGGATGAAACCTGTGGTCTATGACCTTGCGTTGCGCGGTCTGGATCGGGTCCTCATCCGTGACCCAACCGGTGTCCACACTGTTCATGTGAATGCCATCGGCGTGGTAATCTGCAGCCGAGGTGCGGGTCATCATATTCAGAGCCGCTTTGGCCATGTTTGTGTGCGGGTGGCGGGTTGTTTTGAACTTGCGGTAGAACTGGCCTTCGACGGCTGAGACATTGACGATGTGCTTGCTCCTTTCGGGTGTGCGCAGCATGAGGGGCTTGAGACGGGCGTTCAGGACGAAGGGTGCGATCGCATTGACCAGGTGCACCTCCATGAGCTCGACTGTGGAGACTTCGGCCAGGGTGAGTCTCCATGAATTCCGATCTCTCAGATCCACCTGCTGCAGGTCCTGGTCGAGGCGGCCCTCGGGAAACAAATGTTTTCCGTTGGAGAGTTCCTCCGGCAGGAGCCGGGCCTGGGAAAGCCAGGCGGAGTGAGCGATGCCTGGCATTGCGGCGACGGCGCCTTGCGCGGCCCGGGTTGAGCTGTCCGGGAGGAGGTCGGTGCTTCGCAGCCCTTCATAGGCCCCGAGCAGTTGCGAAGCTTCATGGGGCAGATGCGAGAGCGGTCCCAACTCGCGCTCCATCATGTGCTTGTAGAAGTCCGGCGGCCTGCGAACCGTCTGGCAGGCGTTGTTGACAATGATGTCCAGCCTGGAGCGGGTGCTCAGCACGTGCTGGCAAAAGGCCTCCACACTGGGCGTGTGGCGCAGGTCGAGGCCGAAGATTTCGAGGCGGCCACTCCACTCCTTGAAGTCCGGCTCAGCGGCGAAGCGCACGGACGAATCCCTGGGGAAGCGGGTGGTCACAATGACGCTGGCGCCGCACCGTAGCAGTTTGATCACCGCCTGGTAGCCGATTTTTACGCGCCCGCCGGTGACCAGCGCCACGCGATCGCGCAGGTCAGCCAACTCGCCGCGCTTCGTGTAGTTCAATTCCGCGCAGGCGGGACAAAGCTGGTCATAAAAATGGTGGACCGTCTCGTAATTCAGCTTACAGATATAGCAACTGCGTTTTTCGCCGACCTGTTGCAGCTCTTTGTGGGCGCCGTTTGTCTTTGGGGCCGGGGGCAGGTAGTTGGGCGTTGTGAATACAGGCTTGGAGCGGAGCTTGCGTATGCCGGTGTTATTGAGGAGCGCCTCATCCTTCTGACGCTTGCGGTCGCGTTCCTGTCGCTGTTTGGCCCTGACCAGGCGCCGCCGGATCGACACGTCCGGGCTGTAAACTTCTCCGGCAGCCCGCTGGAGACGGAGTCTTTCGGTCTCGCTTACATCGTCCAGAGAGCGGGTTTCGCGAGCGATGGATTCCAGCAGATCCGCGGCGGCCCGGACCCGGTCCGCAAGGGATAGGGCACCGGTGGTTGGGCCGG
Source organism: uncultured Verrucomicrobiota bacterium (assembly GCA_964401575.1). Lineage (GTDB taxonomy): Bacteria > Verrucomicrobiota > Verrucomicrobiia > Limisphaerales > UBA8199 > CAYNZC01. The sequence goes on along the minus strand of CAYNZC010000015.1, from coordinate 232 downwards.
ACGGGGTGGTTGCCGTTTGGGGCTGGTTATCGTTCTGCTGCATTTTTGCCAGGCGCCGTAGCGGCGCAAAGACAAAGCCTACCGATTATCCGCGCGCCATTCAAGGTCGCGAAGAGGTTAATTGCCAGATTTCACACCTCGGAGCGAGGTGGAGAGAATACGTGCGACACGGTTTCTGAGGTGAAGAGAATAAAAATTCGCTTCTTACATTCCCAAAGCGATTGTCGGTCAA
>CAYNZC010000014.1:0-50747 GCA_964401575.1 uncultured Verrucomicrobiota bacterium | reverse complement strand
GCAGCTCGACGTTCTCGAGCGCCGAGGTGCGATTGAGCAGGTTGAAGCTCTGGAACACAAAGCCCAGATAATGACGCCGCAGCAGGGCGCGCTGGTTCCGGTTGAGCGAGCCAACCTCCACTCCATCAAATCGGTACACACCCGATGTGGGCGTATCCAGACAGCCCAGGATATTCATGCAGGTGCTTTTGCCGGACCCGCTCGCGCCCATGACGGCGACAAACTCGCCCCGGTGTATCCGCAAATCCACACCGCCCAGAGCCCGCATCGCGGCGGTTCCCGTGCCATAGACTTTCGTCACCCCTCGCAACTCGATGAGCGGCGCAGACCCGGATGCGTTTGAGCATTCCGCATCCGCAACCGGAACTCCGGCGCTTTGTTGTTGAATGCTCATTTGGCGGCGCGAACCTCGTCCGTAACCAGCTCGGCGCCCTCGGACACCTGGCCCTCGAGCACCTCGGTGTGCAGCCCGTCACTCAGACCTTTTGAAAATGACAAGGACGCCAGTTGGCCGTTGCGAACGATCCAGACCTGCTGCTGTTTCCTATTTGCCTCCGGCTTGGGCGTCCCGGCGCCGCCCATTCTCGGGGGACGCGGCAGAAGCATGCCCACCAGGCCGCCGCTGCTTTTGCCCGCCGGGCTTGTTGATGCCGCCGGGACGAAGCGCATCGCCGCGTTGGGAACCAGCAGCACATTCTGACGCTTCTCCACGACGATCACAGCCGTTGCTGTCATGCCCGGACGCAATGCGAGGCTTGAGTTATCCACCTTCAACACGGTTTTGTACGTGACAACGCCATCCGTCTCCTCAGAACCGTAGCGCACCTGTGTGATGCTCGCGGGAAACGTCCGGTCCGGGTAGGCATCCACGGTGAACGTGGCCTCCTGGCCCTCGCGCACCTGGCCGACGTCCGCCTCATCCACGTCCACTTGCAATTCCATTTGCGCAAGGTCCTCGGCCAGCGCAAAAAGTGTTGGAGTGTTGAACGACGCCGCAACGGTCTGGCCGGGCTCGACCTGGCGCTTCAGCACCACGCCGTTGATGGGTGAAACCACCACGGCTTTGTTCAGGTCTGTGCGGATGACGTTCAGGGCTGCCTGGGCCTGCGCCACTGCCGCCGTTGCGCTGGCCTCATCCGCCTTGTAACGGGCGAGGTTCGCCCGGGCGGCATCCAGATCGTTTTCCGAGGGCATTTTTCCGCCGCTCAGTTCCCGGACGTGATAAAGCCTTGCCAGTTGTGCCTGGGCTTCCTCGACGCTTGCCCGGGCCTGTGCCACCTTTGCTTTTGCGGACTCGAGGGCGGCCTGATTTTGCTCGGCCTGCGCTTCCAGCCGGCTGGTGTCCAACCGGGCCAGCACCTGCCCAACCTTCACCTCTGCGTTGTAATCCACCTCGACCGCTTTAATGGTGCCGGAAACCTCGATGCCGACATCCACCTTCTTCAGCGGCTCCAGTGTGCCTGTGGCACTGACGGTGACCACAAGGTTTCCGCGTTTGGCGGGCTCGGTCACATACTTCACGTTTGGAGGCGTGCCTCTCTTCAACGAGGGTATCAAAATCAAGGATAACAAAAGGAGCGCGCCCGCCGCCAACAACCACCGCCGCCGGCGCGGCCTGGCACTGCCGGCGGCCAGGGTTTCGGCAACGCTCTCATTCTTACTCGGAACAGGTTGATTCATAAATCATCGATCGTTTTGTGGAGGACTTTCGGGCGCGGCAGACCCCGGGGTGTCCGCGCTCCAGCCGCCTCCAAGGCTTTTATAAAGGCTGATCAGGTGCGAAGCGGCATTTGCCTGGCTGGCGGCGAGCTGATCCTGGATGATCAGGAGGGATTGCTGCGTGTCCAGGACAACCTGGAAATCTGCGATGCCCGAGCTGTATTCGTCGCGGGCCAGCGCGAAGGCGCTCTGCCCCGCCACAACGGCCTGCTCGAGCGACCTTTGGCGGGCCTGCTCGTTCACACAAGCGACAAGCGAGTTTTCCACATCGTTCAAAGCGGCAAGCACCGTCTGTTCGTAAAAGCTCAGAGCCTCTTCCTGCCTCGCTGTTTGAAGTTCGATGTTTCGGCGAATGCCGCCGCCCTGGAAAAGGGTCCAGGCGGATTGCGCGGCCCCCCGGGCCGTGCGCGCCCCCGCCGTGAAGAGGTTTCCGAACTCGAGAGATTCAAGCCCGACGCTGCCGAGCAACGAGAACTTCGGATACAGCGCGGCTCGCGCCACACCGATCTGAGCGGTCTGCGCGGCCAGCAACCGCTCCGCATTGCGGATGTCCGGACGGCGCCGCAGCAATTCCGCCGGCAACCCCACCGCCGCCTCCACAGGCGCGGACGGAACAGACCTGGCCTCGGTCATCAACGGTTTTAACGCACCGGGATGCTGTCCCAGAAGGAGCGCCAGCCGGTGCTTTGCCTGTTCGAGACGCGTGCTCAGCAAGGGCACCTGCGCCCGCGCCTGCTCCAGGCTCATGCGCGCCTGGTCCTCATCCAATGTCGTTGTGAGACCCGCCTCGCGACGCCAGCGGGTAATGTCGTGGGTTTCACTCCGGGTCAAAACATTCGATTCGGTTATCGAAATGAGTTGCTGGCAGGAGCGCGCTTCGACATAGTTCAACGCCACCTCGGCAAAGAGGCTGATCAACACGTCCCTGAAACTTTCTTCGGCGGCCTGCTGGCTGGCTGTGGCGGACTCGAGCGCGCGGCGTTTCTCTCCGAAAATATCCAGCTCCCAACTCGCGTCGAAACCCGCCGAGTAAAAGACGCTCGTGGAGCCGCTGCCCGCCTCCTCGCTGGACCGGCTGCGCGACGCGGAGGCGTTGCCTCCGATCACCGGAAACAAATCCGCTTTGGCCATCCCGCGCTGGGCCCGGGCCTGGCGCACGCGCGCTTCGGCCTGGCGCAGATCAAGATTTCCCGCCCGGGCGCGCTCGATCAGCTCCGATAAAACCGGATCATGAAAAACGCCCCACCAGCGCTGCAGGACGTTGGTGTTGGCGGCCGCTGTCTCAGACCCGTTCTCCAGCGATGTGGTCCATGCGGCGGGCATGGCCATTTCAGGCGGCTTATAATCAGGCCCCACACTGTTGCAGCCCGCCCCAAGGAGCACCCACACGATCGCCGGCAGCCCGGCGACAACCTGTATAATTTTGTTCCTTCTCACATTCAGACCCCGGGAATTTTTGCGGTGAACGCGGCGCACGCAAATGCCACAAACCGCTTCGAAAAGGACTCGGCATCCATTCGCACTGTCCTGCCGTTGGGAAGTTTCCGGTCCATCATCAGGAGTGATTGATGCAGCGCCCCGATCAATAAATGCATCCGCCAGAAAATGTCTTCGGCTGTCAGGCCCGGCATCACGCGCCCCAGCGCCTGATCAAACCGCCGCGCCACGGGCTCGATGTGCCGGCCAAGGGTCTTCTCCACCACCGGGTTGGGATCCACCATCGAGCGAGCCATCAGCTTGCCGATCAGGGCGCCGCCATGCCGGGGGGACATCGCGTGCTCGACAGACGGACGGAACATCGCATCCAAAACAGCATCCAGCTTCGGCGGCTTGTTTCCGGCGGATGCCTCCGCCAGGGCAAGCCGGCGCAACCTCTCCTCCATCAACGGCGCCATCCTGCGGTCAAAAACGGCCGCAACCAGTTTGTCCTTGCCGCCAAAGTGGTAATTCACCGCGCCCAGGTTCGCGCCGGCGGCCCCGGTGATGTCCCGAACCGAAACCGCGTCAATGCCGTGTTTGGCAAAAAGCTTTTCGGCCGCATCCAGAATCCGCTGCCGGGTCACACACGGTCTTTCCGTCTGCGAACCTTTAATGGAGTGCTTCCTGTTCATACAAACGTTTGAATGATAGCGGCGGAAAGGAATCGTGTCAACCCTAAGAATTTCACCCGTAGAATCTCAACCCGGCCCGGGAGCAATCATCCGGCTCGCAACCGCGCCGGCGCCCCCCCTTAAAACCGCTGCACGAGCTTCTCGACCACGAAGGTGCTCTCGCGCATCGCCTGGTCCCCGAAAGGCCCGAACCACTCGGCCACCTCGCGAAAGCGCGCGATGAACTCCGCCTTGTCGGCTCTCTCGAGCAAATCCATGTTTTGCGCGAGAGACTTTACGTAATCCTTCAACAGCTCCACGCGTCCGGGTGTGGCAAAGATGATCTCGGCGTAGAGGGCCGGATCCTGGGCGAAAAGCCGCCCCACCATGACAAGCTCCAAACGGTAAATCGGACTGGACAGCTCGAGAGTGCGCAGCACCGGCACTTTCCGCGAGTGCAGGAATTGGCCGAAGGAGAACGTGGCAAAGTGGCGGAGCGCCTGAACAATGCCCATGATTTCGTCATGCTCCTCGGGTGTGGTCTGGACCAGCACGTTGCCCCAAATGGTCAGTTGATCCATCAGCCATTGCCATTTTTCGCGGTCCCGGCCGGGATTCACCACCACAATCTGGCGATCCATGCTGCGCGTGGCCGGACCGTAGAGCGGGTGCAATCCCACCACCGGCCCCGGATGGCTCCGGAGCATCGCCCGCATCGGTTCGCTCTTGAGACTGGTAACATCCGCCAGCACGCAGTCGCGGCCCAGGTGCGGCGCGATTCGCGCCGCTATGTCTCCCGTAATGTCAATCGGCACCGCCAGGATGCACAGATCCACCCCCTCAGCCAGGGACGCCGCGCGATCCCAATCCTCGAGATCGAGGATGCGGACGTTGTAATCGGACTGGATAAACCAATGACTGAGAAAGCGCCCCATGCTGCCACGACCGCCAACGATCAGCACCGTTGCGCCCGGACGGGAGCTGCTGCGGCTGACGGTATCCAACTGGCCCACCCGCGAATGCCGCATGATGGTCCGGAAGAGATCTTCAAGATAGTCCGGATCCAGGCCGATCCGGGCGCCCTGTGCGCGCCGGGCTGAAATCAGGTTCTCCTCTCTTGCGGGATGAAACACGGGCAGGTCGTGCTCCTGCTTCACCCGGGCAACCTGCTCGACCACCTGCCGCCGCTCGGCAAGAAGCGCCACAAGCCGGCTGTCAATGTCGTCAATCCGCCGGCGGAGCTGCTCAACCTGTTCCTCGGGTCCGCCCTGCGCTGGAGTGCATTTGTTGTCGTTCATGCGTGTGCCGCCTGCTTCCGGGCGGTTCGCCAGCCTAAGAAGCCGTTGGGCCAGGCAAAAGACAAATCGAGATCAACCCTCTTGACGTCGCTGTCCTAGTGTTGTATAACAGTAGAAAGACATGATCTTTCAGGTTCATTTCAGCGCCGGAAAACCAGTTTATCTCCAACTGGCCGACCAGATCCGCTACGCCACCGCGTCCGGCAGGCTCAAGCCGGGCGATCCACTCCCGGCACTGCGCCCCCTGGCCGAGGAACTCCGCATCAATCGCAACACCATCGCCAAAGCCTACGCCGAACTCGAAACCCAGGGCATCATCGAGACAATCCATGGCAAAGGCTTCTTCGTGCGCGGCAATGACAATCCTTTTACGGGCGAAGTTCGCCAAAAGCTTCTGCTCGCTGAGATTGATGAGGCCATCGTGGCGGCGCATCACCTGCAAGTGGACCGGGACGTTTTTCTGAAACTCGTGCGGGATCGGCTCGACTTTTTCGAGCGCAAAGCCGCCGCCAAAGCGCAACTCGCAAAGAAATAACCCATAAACCCAATGAAGCCTGTCATCGAAATCACCGACCTGGTCCGGCGTTACGGCAAGCTGGATGCCGTCAATGGATTAAGCCTTCGCGTTGCCCGGGGACGCTGCTATGGCTTTTTCGGACGGAACGGCGCCGGAAAGACCACCACGATCAAGTGCCTCCTGAACCTGCTGCGGCCCAGCAGCGGCTCGGTGCGGATGTTCGGTCTTGATCCCTCCAGGCAGGAAGTGCCGGTGAAATCGCGCCTGTCCTACGTGCCCGATGTCGTGGCGTTTTACCCGTGGATGACTGTCGAAGAAACGCTGCGGTTTGTGGCCTCGTTCCGCGAGCATTGGAACCGCAAGATCGAGGAGGATTTGCTCGCCCGCTTTGATCTGGATCGCACTCAGAAAGCGGCGAACCTTTCGAAAGGCCAGAAAACGCAGCTTGCGCTCATCGGCGCAGTTTGCCCGGAACCGGAGCTGCTGATCCTGGACGAGCCGACCTCCGGGCTGGATCCAATCGTCCGGCGTGAGTTCATTGAAACCGTCATCGGCGCTTATCACGCCGCCGATCCAAAGAATCGAACGGTCTTCGTTTCCACGCATTTGATCTCTGAATTCGAGGGCCTGATTGATGAATTCACGATCATCGAGCAGGGGCGGGAATTGCTGACGATGGAGTCTGACGCCGCCCGCGAACGCTTCCAAAAGATCCGCGCCAGTTTCAGCGAACCGCAGGCGCCGCTGGAATTGGCAGGGGCCTTGAGCGTGCGTCGTTCCGGCCGGGACCTGGAGGTGATCGCCAACGGGAACAGCGAGAAACTGCTTGCTGAAATCCGGGCCGCCTCGCCGGAGCAGGTTCAATGCGCTTCTCTCACGCTCGAGGAAATCTTTGTCTCCGCAAAGGCTTTGAGAAAGGACCTGGCGTGAATGCGCTGATTCAGAAGGAGCTTCGGCTGGTGCTGCCCGCGTTCATCGCGGCGCTCGTGATGATCGGTGGCATTATTATTCTGCATGTCATCACGGGCGCAGAACAGGACTCCACACTGCTGCCATTCACGTTCTGCGCGGCTGCGGTGGTGGTGGCGTTGTCATCGTTCGGGCGAGAGTTCAGCCTGGCAACCTTCACGTTCCAAATGGCTCAACCGATCCCGCGGCGGACGTTGTGGCGGACCAAGCTGGCGGTGCTGTCCGTTTGCGTGGCTGGTCTTCTCGTTGTCGGGTGGGCTTCTGTGAAGGCCTGGGTTCCTGTCCCTTTCCAGTATGGTGACACATCCCCAATAGTTTTCTCAACGCTCGCCGCCCTGGTGTTTGCGACCGCCACCGGGGCGCTTTGGAGCACCTTGCTTCTCCGGCAGATCGTGGCCGCCTTTTGGTTTGCACTATTGTTGCCGTGGGCGCTGGTCCTGGCGTCAGCCACAGTCAAATTCTACATCATAGGCACAAACGCAGCGCTCCTCGTTTATGCCGTCGCGGGATTTTTTCTGGCCGCGCGGCTTTTTGGAAAGGCTCAGGACGCCAACTGGACCGGCGGAGAACTCGCGCTGCCGTTTGGCCGGGTCACGCAATCCGGCCAAAGAAGCAGGCGACCGTGGCGCGCCCTGGTTTTCAATGAGATGAAGTCTCATCAGATCATCCTCCTGGGAATGGGAGCCATGTTCATCCTCCATGTTGTTGCCGTCCTGGCGCGGAAGGACGCCGAAGCAAAAGGCGGCGTGCTGGATACGGTGCTGAACTTCGTTCCATTCCTTTGGATCTTCGTGCCGTTGCTGGCAGGCGGCATGAGTGTGGCCGAGGAGCGGCGCATGGGAACGCTCGACACGTTCCACGCGCTGCCCGTATCCCGAACGAAGCGGATCATGGTCAAGGCGCTCGTCGCCGTTGCGATCGGAGGCCTGCTCAGTTCAATCCTTTTGATCGTCGCGGAGTCCATCGCGAGATTTATTGGCGCGCCTCCCGACGTGGGATTGAATTTTTCGGAGAACCTGGTGCCTGTCCTGGTTTGCGCGCTTTTCGCGGTCTCGTTCATCGCCTTCTATGCATCCACCCTGTCTCGCAATGTTTTGCAGGCGTTTGGAATTGCCATTCCCATTGCCGCCCTGGCGCTGGTGCTGCTCAATGTTGGACCGCGATCCGGCGAATCGCTGGAATGGTGGGATCATCGCATTTTTCATGTCATTACCTGGCCCGTTCTCTTCCTGGCCATTGCGTGGTTGATTCGATCGAACTTTGCCCATGCCAGTGTCGGCTGGGCATTGTGGAAGAAGCAACTCGTGGTCTTGATACCCGCTGTATGCGTGGCGTGTTTCACCACAGCCGCCGTTTATCATCGCGCATGGGAGCTGTTCATCCAACTGGAGCCGTCGCACGGTCCGGCAAAACTTGCCTGGACGACCACGAGCCCGCCCAGGCTTTTATCGAGCCCATGGGCCGCCGGGATCCTGGTTTCGTTAACAAAAAACGGCATGCGCGCGCATGCCCATGAACCCTATTCCAGCAAGATGCGGAGTTCCTCGCCGGTGCTGGAAGGGCATTGGGTGGATGCAGGCGTAGCCGATCGAAGGCTTGTGGGTATCCGTTCGGACGGCACGTTGTGGGTTTCCAGCAATCCAGCCATATGGGATCAGTCCAGGAATGTTTTCAATGTCTCCGGCCTCTCGAGCATGGTCCGGTGCGGCACGGAATCGAACTGGAGCCAGATCGTGCGGGCACAATCCTGCAATGTATTGCTTTCCCCGCGTGACGGCTCCCTGTGGCGGCTCGGCCCCCGGAAAACCAGCAAAACCAACAGCACGCCACTGCACATCTATGCGCCCGTCGAACTCGCCGGGGGGCGATGGGAGCGCATCGTTAGTGCCGGCTTCATTCATTACGCCTGGAGGCACTCCGGGGAGGCCTACGTGATCAGGTTCAGCAGCGGCAACGGGGATGGCTCGATCGAGATCGAAAAACCAATCTACGCGCAAAGAATGCCGACACTGGATCACATGCGGGTAAAAAAAGCCGTTGCCTGGTCAGGCACAGGCACCATCGCGTTGTTGGAGGACGGCAGCCTCTGGCATTGGAGATACGAGGACTGGCCCCTCGTGAGCGCCCGGGTCCTGTTGGATCCAAACCCGGACTGGATCTCAATAAGCGGCGAGTGGCGCACGCTGGTTGGACTGAAGAAAGACGGCTCAATTTGGCTATGGCGCTTTGGTCCCAGGGGCGAGACAGAAGATGCGGTCCCCGCCCAGCTCAGCCGTCACCGGGACTGGGTTGCCGTCAGTTGTCCTGATGAAGGTGCTGCAGCCATTGCAGCCGATGGCAGTATCTGGTTCTGGAAAATCTGGAACCATCCTTATGGTTGGTCACCGTCAGGCTGGCTGGCACCCTCACGGAAGCCGGTTCTGGTATCCACCGTGTTTGATCAGCCCTGAGGCCAGTTGAATCTATCGAAACCGGACGACAGGGGCGGCATCGCAAATCAGGACATTGCCAGCAACTACTTCGCCGCCTTCACAAGAGCCTCCTGCAACCGCCGGACTGCTGGGGTCGGGCCTGACTGCTGCTTCGATGTTAGAATCTCGCTCAGGCTCGTAAATTCCTCGTAATAAATCACATTCGCATCTGTGTCGGCTGTGAGAAGCCCGCCTTTGATTGCTGCACCGCCATAGAGTCCGGCAACGTCAGAATACACCAGCACCGGGTCATTGTCGGAATTGATACTTCCCTGTGCAACGGCGGTTTGGTCGCCGGCAGTTCCGCGAGCTTCGCCGCCGAAGGAGAACTGCCCGGTGGAGAGCGAATTAACGGCATTCGTGTGCATGAGGACTATAGCGATAAAGGACTGCTGTCCACCCACCTGGAACCCTAAACTAGCCTCGTTTGCACGCAAAAATGCCGGGTTTCCCCATGTCGATCCATCCTTCAGAAGAGCTACCCCGGAGCCTCCCTGGTAGGCAAAAACAAACCCGGCTTTCGTTCGGTCCAAAAGAATTATCCCTTTGGATTTTTTCAGGATCTCGGGTGGAACGCGTTTGTCCGGCTTGGATTGGAGCGCCTCAAACTTGGCGGTCAGCCTACGAACACGCGCATCCAGATCCGGCTTGTTCAAGCCGAACACCGGCAGAACCAACCCCAAAACGAAGAGAAGAACGATAACACGTCTCATAAACACATCATTAAAGCACAACACATTCCACCTGCCACAGGAAATTGCCTGGTCCTGCCCAAAAGGTTTGGCCATGGTGCGTCAAGCTCAGGCATTTCGTGGTGCGGATTCCAACCCGCGGGAACAGCTTAGAGCAATCCACCTTTGTTTCCCGACGGACGAACGCGAGCAAGGCCGCTGCCGGATCCGTGATACGAGATTAAAAAATAAATCAGCACCACCCCCATGGCGCCGGAAAGGACCGACCAGAAAAGGGTCCAGTTTGTGCGTCCGCCGGATGTTGAGAGGGCGAGCCACCAACCGGTGAAAAGGTAGCCGCAGAGATTGCCGATGCCGCTGCTCATGAGCGACAGCAGGGCCTGCGCGCGCGTCCTCCACAAAGGGTCAATCCGCTCGTTGAGGTAAATCTGCGCGGTGATAAAAACCAGGGTGAAGGAGAATCCATGCAGGGTGACTCCCAGCAGCAGCCAGAGCCGCTCGTCCACCGCCGACAACGCGAACCGCAACACGCCAAACGCCAAACCCGCCGCCATGATCCACTTGATTCGCAGCCAGCCGAACATCCGGGCAAGGCCGAACATGGCGACCACTTCAGTGGCTTGCCCGAGAGACATCAACGCCGTCGTGCGCTCGAAGCCGAGCTGCCCGAGATGCACCGGCGCAAAAGGATAAAACGCGGAAATTGGGATGCTGAAAAGAGCGATGACAATAAAAACCACGCGATGATCATGGTTACGCAGCAGCACCAGGGCGTCCCACCCCATCCGCTCCTTGAAAGTGACCGGGCCCGAAGCGGGCGGAGCCACGCTCGGCAGCAGCCATGTGAACGCCGCAAGCCCGGCCCATGCGCACGCGCCGAGATAACCGGCAAGCACGGAGGCATCCGCGGCAAACGCGCTGACAATCCAGCAACCGATCATCCAGCCGACTGTGGCCGTGGCGCGAATGGGACCAAACTGGCGCTGCGCGTCCGCCAATCTCGAAAAAATGATGGAACTGGCAATGCTCCCGGTAGGGGCGGCAAAAACCGCGTAGAGCTGGATGAGGGCCAGGACAATTCCGGGCGCCCAACGTTGGCTGATGGCAAAGCTGGCCAGCGCCATGCCGGACGCGCTCGCGAGCGAAAGCCACCGCAGGACGCGAACGGGGGGAGCGTGCCGGTCCGCCATGGCGCCGAAGATCAGCGGTGAAACAAACGCGGCCACCGCAGCCGTTGCAAACGCGTAGGGACGCAGTTGCGGCATGCCGTGCGCGGTCAGTACACGGCTCAGCGGCACCATCCACATCCCCGTGGCCATCGCCTGGAGAAAGAACAGCGCCCCCATTTCCATGTATTCGACCCTGTTGCGTCTGCTGCCGCGCACGCGCACAAATCACCTGCCCGCTGGTGAAAAGCAAGCACATGTGTTCTTCCGCATGTCGCTATCTCGTTGTGCCTCTCTGCCGTTTGCTCTAATTTTCCGGCGCGTTGGCAAGCCGATGAAGGTCTTATTTGCAGTTCAGGGAGACGGCCGGGGTCACATGACACAGGCAATCGCGGCGCTCGAAATGCTCGAGCGGGCCGGCCACCGCGTTGTGCATGTTCTGGCCGGCTCGAACCAAAGCCGCGTTCTCCCGGCATTTTTTCGGGATGCGTTTGATTGCCCGATGACGACGTTCGCGGCTCCGGGCTTTTCCATCAAACAAGGCAAGGCCATCTCGACCTTCTCCTCGACCCTTCACCTCTTCAGCAACCTGAAGAAATACCGGGCGAGCCTGCGATTGATGGAAGGGGCCATTGAAGAATCCTCGCCGGATTTGGTCGTGAACTTCCTCGAGCCGCTGCTCGGATACCTGAACCTGCGAAGACGCATCCAGCCCCCCACGCTCAGCATCGCCCACCACTTCATGTTTGATCATCCACAGTATCCGCGCGTGCCAGGCTTCTTTTTCCAGAAGATCGGCATGATGCGATACGTGCGGCTCACCGGCGCCAACGCCAAGAAGCTGGCCCTGAGCTTTTACGAGGCTGGAAACAGACCCGGGGTGTTCGTTTGCCCGCCGATTTTGCGAAAGCAGTTGTTTTCACTCACACCGGAAAACCCGGGCACGCATCTGCTGGTCTATCTCCTCAATTACGGCTACGCCGAAGAAATCAAAGCCTGGCACGCAAAGCGCCCGGACGTTCCCATCAACTGCTTTTACGACAAGCCCGGCGCGCCCGAGGTGGAACAGGTGTCGCCAAACCTCACCTTTCACGCGTTGCACGGCGAAAAGTACCTGCGCCTCATGGCCACCGCCCGCGGCGTCGTTTGCACCGCCGGGTTCGAGTCCATCAGCGAAGCTGCTTACCTCGGAAAACCGCTCCTCATGGTGCCTGTCCAGAATCACGTCGAACAGCACGTCAATTCCCTCGATGCCCAACTTGTCGGTTTGGGCACAAGGGCGGATTCGTTCGATCTTTCGATCCTCCTCGAGCCGCGAGACTCCAAGCCGCTGGACACATTCAGGCGCTGGGTGGACCGGGCCGGAGATGTGCTGGTGAGCGCTGCGGAACAAACCATGCGAGCCGGTCGAAACTCTTTATCATGAAAAGACGCGCGTTTATTCGGAATCTTGCCGTGGCAACAACCCTTCCACTGCTGGGCGCTCCCATGCGCGCCGGCGCGGCTGAAACGGCATCACCCCCGGGAAAGCTGCGTGTGCTTTCCTGCAATGTGCGCGTGGATCTGGCGCCGGATACCCGGACAGGCAACGGCTGGGCGCATCGGCGCGAGTTGTGTGGCGATGTGATTGCATCCAGAAAGGCGGACCTGATCGGTTTCCAGGAAGTTCACCCGGCACATTTGTCCTATTTGAGCGAACGGCTGAAGGAGTTTGAAGTTTTCGCCCTATACAATCCCGGCAAAACCCCGCTGCCATCAAACGCCATCTTTTTCCGGCGGGACAAGTTCAAGCTTGTGTCGTCGGGCGGATTCTGGCTCTCGGAAACACCCCACGTGGCGGGCTCGAAATCATGGGGCACCGCCAACTGCCGTTTTGCGAACTGGGTGGAGTTGACCGAGCGCAACACCGGAAAGCCGCTGCGCTTTTGGAACACGCATCTCGATCATGTCAGCCAGGCGGCGCGCGAAAACGCCGCGAGGCTGCTGGTTGAAGCAGGCAGCCCATTCCCTGAGAATCTCGCGCAGATTCTGACCGGCGACATGAACGCCGCATCCAACAACATCGCCATCCAAAAGCTGAAAGAATCCGGCTGGAAGGACACCTACGAAGCCGTCCACGGCCCGAAGGATCCCGGCTTTACCGCACATGGATTCCTCGGCGTCAACGCACCGGCCAAAAGACCGGACGGCTCGGAAAAAAGCCGCATAGACTGGATATTCACGCGCGGACCGCTCAAGGCCACCGGCGCGGAGGTTATCCGTGATGCAAAAGAAGGGCGTTACCCGAGCGACCACTTCTTCATGCTGGCAGACCTGACATTTTGAGCAACGCCGCACTCCGAGCCGTCTTCCCGCTTTGGTTGGTTGTGGAAGGTTCGATTCTCTGTGTCAGGGCGCGCCTGTCTCACCGCGTTTCAGCCAGACCATGATGATGCCAATATCGGACGGAGAGACACCCGAGATTCTGGAGGCTTGCCCCAGCGTCACCGGGCGAATCTTGAGAAGTTTCTGTCTGGCCTCGGGGCGCAGACTTGGGACGGCCGCGTAGTTGAAATTTGTTGGGATCGTTTTAGATTCCATTGACGCAAGTCGTTGCACATCAACATTTTGCCTTGAGATATATCCTGCGTATTTCAAAGTGATTTCGATCTGCTCCTTCACGTCGGATGGCAGGTTGTTCCCTGGCACCAGGCTGTCATATGTGGTTTCAGGACGCGTGAGCAATTGGGCCAAGGTTTCGCTGCCGCCGTTCCTGCAGGATTTCAATCGAGTCAACTCCTGCGTTATCATCTCACGTTTACGCGCAAACGTCTGATAATTGCGTTCCGGAAGAATCCCAAGGTCATGTCCAAGATCGCAAAGCCGCAGATCCGCATTATCCTGTCGCAGGAGAAGCCTGTATTCAGCCCTGGACGTAAACATGCGGTACGGCTCGGTGGTTCCCTTTGTCACGAGGTCATCAATGAGAACGCCAATGTATGCCTGGTCGCGGCGCAGGATGATCGGTTCAATTGATCGGCATCGGCGCACGGCGTTGACGCCAGCCATGAATCCTTGTCCTGCCGCCTCCTCGTATCCTGAGGTTCCGTTGATCTGGCCAGCGAGGTACAGGTTTCGACACACCTTGGTTTCGAGTGACGGCAGGAGTTGAGTCGGATCCGCAAAATCATACTCCACGGCGTAGGCTGGACGAAGGATTTCAGCGTTTTCGCATCCGATAATAGAACGGACCATCTGAACCTGGACCTCGAATGGGAGAGATGTTGAAAAGCCGTTTGCGTAGATCTCCTCGGTGTGGATGCCTTCAGGCTCCAGGAAGATCTGCTGCCTCAGTTTTTCGGGAAACTTTACGATCTTATCTTCGATAGAGGGACAATAGCGCGGACCGATACCCTCGATGGTTCCCGAGTAAAGCGGAGAGAGATGCAAATTCGAGCGGATGATTTCCGCCGTCCGCTCCGTTGTGAAGGTGATGTGACACGGCAACTGATGTCCGGCTTGATGAAGGATCGAGCCTTCCGGATAGCGGGAATGTTCCACGTGGAACATGGATGCCTGAGATCCGTCTGGTATTTCCGGCTCTTGTTCCACGTGGAACAAATCCTCACGCCAATGACTGAACCACGGCACAGGCTCATCCCCAGGCTGAACCTCCGTCCTGGAGAAGTCTATGGTCCGCGCCAGTAAGCGTGGCGGAGTTCCAGTTTTTAATCTCCCAAGCTCAAGTCCAACCTCCATCAGCGACCCGGACAAACCAAGTGTAGCTGATTCCCCAAGTCTGCCCCCCGGCAATTGGGTGGATCCAATGTGCATCAATCCTTTGAGGAAGGTACCGGTGGTAATAATGACGGTCGTGCCGTGGTATTCCACCCCCAGCGACGTCGCCACACCATACACCTGCCGGTCCCGGACCAGGATCTTCTCGCAGTGGGCCTGCTTCAAATCCAGGTTCGGCTCTTTCTCGCAAATCCATTTGAACCGGAATTGATACGCCTTCTTGTCGCATTGCGCGCGAGGGGCCCTCACTGCAGGGCCCTTCTTGGTGTTCAACATCCGGAACTGAAGCCCGGTCATATCCGTCACTTTTCCCATCTCCCCACCAAGGGCATCAATCTCCCTGGCCAGATGCCCCTTCGCCAAACCGCCAATGGCTGGATTACAGGAGAGTTGCGCCAAGGTATCCACGTTGGTGGTCAGCAGCAAGGTGCTGGCACCCATCCGGGCCGACGCCAGCGCAGCCTCCACACCGGCGTGCCCGGCTCCAACCACAATCACATCGTATGTCCTGGGATAGACAAACATCAACCAGCCAAAGAATACCTGCGCTGAGAAATTGGCCCGGTCGAACGAACCACACCACGATCGGGATTAGACGCCAGATGCTCGCAAATCCAAAACACGGTCTCTTTCTGATTCCGCGCGCCCGCAGCCGATGCCAGCGCGGCAAGCGTCATCTTTCGACCTCTGTTTTTCCTGAGCGCTTTGATCACACGCGTTTGAATGCCCAGCACGACCTCGGCAGCCTTCTTTCCAGCTTCGACTCCCGGCTGATGATAGGCATTGATGTTAATCATGGAAGCATAGAGCCCAACCGCCCGCTCAAACAAAGCTATAAGAACCCCTACTGCAAAAGGTGAAACTTCCTTTATTCCGATCGTGATGGATTCACGTCCGTTCTCGTGCAGCGCTTGGCGTGTTCCAAGGAAAAATCCATGCAAATAGTCCCCGGAAGTCGTTTTTGGCTCTATCTCTAACGATATAGCCTTTCGGTCCTTCCCAACAACAATAAACGTCGCAAAAAAGTCGTTTGGACCTTCCCGCAACTGTTGAATGTATGAATGCTGATCTGTAGCGCCTTTGTTCCCGAAAACGGTAATGCCCTGGTTCACCAGTCGGTCCTTGCGGTCCTTAGCCTTGCCCAGCGACTCCATGATAAGCTGCTGAAGATACTTTGAAAACAACTCCAAACGGTCTTTATATGGCAAAACGACCATGTTTTTTGCTCCTTTACCGTTACCGGCCCAATACCACATCGCTGCGACTGTGGCTGCCGGATTCTTTAATAACTCCGACTCGCGCGTCTGTTCGTCGCAAGCTTTTGCTCCATCGAGCATTGAATCAATATCAAACCCCTGCAATGCGGCAGGCAGAAGCCCGACAGCCGAGCATTCGCTGGTTCGGCCTCCCACCCAGTCCCACATGGGAAACCTCTCAAGCCATTTTCTGGACCTGGCGAGCTTATCCAAATCGCTCCCTTCTTTGGTGATCGCAACCGCTCTGGTCTCAAAACGAACTCCAGCGCGTTCATACCTCTTTTTGGCCTCTACCATCCCATTTCTAGTCTCTTTTGTGCCTCCGGACTTTGATATAACGATACAGAGTGTCTGAGAGAGCTCAGATCCTATCTTCGCAAACACACGGTCCATACCGTCCGGATCTGTGTTGTCCAGAAAGAATATCGCCATCTTGTCTCTGGAAGGGTCGCTCAGAGCATTCGAAACGAACTGGGGTCCAAGCGCGGACCCGCCAATGCCCACAAGAAGGATGTTTTGGAAGCGTTTGGTTCCCGCCCGAATCTTTCCCGAGTGTATGTCCCGGGCGAAGGATTTGATTTTCAGAATGGTGTTTTCGATCGCCTCTCGAATTTCTGGATCGGGCGCCAATGAAGGGTTCCTCAGCCAGTAATGCCCGACCATGCGCTTTTCATCCTTGTTGGCAACCGCGCCGGCGTCGATCCCGCGCATCTCCTTGATTGCAGCGTCCACCTTCGGAGCAATCCTTCGGAGGAACGCAGCGTCAAAATTCATCCGGCTGATATCCAGCGTCAGGCCAATATCAGGATATTCCTGGTAGTATGTTTCAAATTTTTTCCAAAGCTTCCCGCTCTTGTCAGTCATAAGCGGGGCGGAGCCTAGCATAAACACCGGCCTGTTGTCATTTAACTCCGGCAGAAAAAAGACGCGGCAGCAAGAAGGCGTCGTCCGATAGCAAGGTTAAGGTCGTCTCCCGGGGCTCAGGAGCGCCCGCCACCGATGAGCGTAGAATTCCGATACAGCCAACCCGACACGTTGTCCGTTTCTGAGGACTAATAGAAATCCCTTTTTCCACCAGAGCCGGATTCCATTAAACCACCTCACCTCACTGACCGTGGCGATATCATCGAGGGCGATCGAGGTCCGCCTGCCGACAATTGGGATGAGTTCCAGGCGTTTCGAGTGCAGCACCGCGAGCCCGGGGGATTGAGACACGCCTTGCAAGACCAGCCCTTCCACAACCTCACCCGTTGGAAAAGGATTCGCCGCTCGCAAACGCTCGATGCGCAGGCCCACCCAGCCGTACATGCCGGCGAAAATAATGCCAATAACTTCGATTCCAAAAAACCACATGGCTTTCAGTCCCAGCAATGGCATCAGCGCGAAACACAGTGCGCCCGCGACGATCCCGGGCGCAATCAGGAACAAGGCGAGATAGCTCCGGTCCCAATACCACCGGTCCCGCCAGCGGCTAAGCCGTGGTGGTCTAACCGACGCTGCGTCACCAACGCCGCAGGTTTGTTCGGTTTCCGATGTGGATGGAGATTCGGCAGAATTGCGGTCAACAGCAACTGCAGCCTGCCAGTTGCGATAACCGGCAATGGCAAATCCCCAGACCGCAACCACACTTAGCGCCGCAGCCGGCAAATTGTCCGCCTGAGTGAAAAAAACGACGGCGGCGATCAGAAAACACGCCGCGCTGAAGAGAAAGCAGGCGGCTTTCACGCGGAAATGTCGTCTCCAATCTTTTCGGATACGCGCGTCCATTTCGGGCGCGGATTGCGGAGCGGATTTTGCAATCGTTTCCACGTCTGACTTAACCTGGCTGGCCTTCTGGTACCGCCGCTCGGGCTCTGTTTGCAGCGCCCGCAGCAAAACTTCATCAAGTCTCAAATCGACCTGCACCTTGCGGGAAGGCGCCTCGATCGGCCTGCCTGGCAGTTCGCCAGTGAGCATCTGGTAAAAAACGACGCCCAGCGAATAAATGTCAGCCCGGTGGTCCACTTCGGTGGGACGTTCCCGCTGTTCCGGAGCCATGTATTGCGGCGTGCCCATGACGTTGCCCGCCTCAGTCAGCGATGCTGAAGCGGTGATGACTGTCCCCGAGGAAGGCGATTCCCGAACCTCAACGATCTTGGCCAGGCCAAAGTCCGCCACTTTCACCCTGCCGCGATGGTCCACCAGGATGTTCTGCGGCTTGATGTCGCGATGAACAATTCCCTGGTCGTGTGCATATTGGAGCGCGTCGCAGATTTGCGGGATGATTCCCAGCGCCTCACGGGAAGAAAGATGGCCGCCTTCGAGCAACTGTCCAAGGTTTGCTCCCTCCACATACTCCATGAGAAAGAAGAATAATCCGTCCGCGCGGCCAAATTCATAAAGGGTAACAATGCCCGGGTGGTTGAGCCTGGCCAGGGCCCGCGCCTCGCGTGTGAACCTTTCGGAAAACGCCGTGTCGGCGCCGATATCCGGCGGCAGAATCTTGAGCGCCACGATGCGATCCAGTTCCTTCTGGCGGGCTCGATAGACCGCGCCCATCCCACCCTGGCCAATCAGGCTTAGAATTTCCAGTTGCGGAAACAAACGGGCTATTTCCTTGAGGGACGGAGCCACGAACGCGGCGCGCCCGCTGCCGTTTTCATTCTCCGTCCCGATATCCACGCCGCTGCCCAGGCCCGCCTTGAGCAGGCACTCCGGGCACAGGCCTTCAGGCGCGTTTGGCGCCAGGGCCTTTTTACAAACCGGGCAGATCCGGGTGGTTTCCATATTCATTGCCTGATCCTGACACTCTATTCACTAAGGATCGCCGGACCAATGTTACAGCCGCTCAACCGAAACTTCATTCTCGGGCCAGAACACGAAACAGATGGCGCACTTCGGCGTTCACTTCAGCAGGAGAGGCGACGGTCTGCGCGATCCTGGCCTTGAGCTGTTCCCGGTAGCGCTCTCGCAAGCGGCACACAGCGACCCGCACGGCTCCCTCCGTCATCCCCAGTCCCGCGGCAATTTTCGCGTAAGGCTGACCTTCCCGGCTGCCGATGAGGCACCCCTTGAGAGCGTCAAACAAGGCATCCTTGCCTTCCGCCTCGTAATTCGCGCGCAGATGTTTCAACACTCCCTCCAGCAGGATGAGCGCCCACTCCCTGTCAAAAGCCTGTTCCGGGGTGCTGGTGTCGGCCGGTTCGTGGCAGTAACGCGTCTCAGCAGTGTCCAGCGCCAGCGGCACGAACCGCATGCGCCCCCCGCGCTTTTGCGCATGCAACTTGTCCCGCTCGTTGGCAAGAAAGCGGTTCATTGCCATGAGAAGAAACGAGCGAAACCGTCCTTTGCGGGGATCAGCGCGGGCAACCCAATTATGGGTGAGCAACTGCGAAAAGAACTCCTGCGTCAGGTCCTGGGCGTCTTCAGGCGAGTAGCCACGCCGCCTCACAAACGCGTAAAGTGGATACCAGTACGTTTCACACAACCCCGAGAGGGCCTCCCGGGCCTGCGCACTGTCCTTGCGCCCGGCAGCGAGCACAAGGGTCCACGATGTGGGCCCAAAACCCGCGCGCCGCGAACCAACCGGATGTGACGAGGGAGTCGTCGTGTTCAATGATAGCAATTCTATCAGACAAAGCCGGCAGGAGTCACGCATCGAGGATCGCCCCGGCCTATACTTCCTTTGTTCTCTTTGAACTCCTCCCGCCGTGCCGTTTCCTTTCAGCGTGAAGCGGCATCCCATAATCCCGCGCTGAATCGACGGGAACACATACCTCGTTTTCGTCGCGCAGACTTTACCCGGTTTTCCATTTCCACCCCCAAATTCCGTTGTTATGATTTTTCCATGACACGACGTCACTTTCTCCAAACCACAGGCATCGCACTTGCCGCCACCTGGACGGCGTTTCCCCGCAGGGCACGCGCTGCCGCCCCGGCAGCGAACGTCATCGAGACCCGCGTTATCAGCAAGGAGCCGCAGATGTATCACGGCTGGCCGACGGTCGCGCGCCGGCGCAACGGTCAATTACTGCTCGTCTATTCCGGCGGACGCGAGCAGCACGTGTGTCCGTTCGGGCGTGTGGAGTTGATGGTATCGCCGGATGAAGGCGCGAGCTGGAGTTGGCCGCAGGTGTTGCTGGATGGACCGACGGATGACCGCGATGCCGGCGTTCTTGAAACGGCGCGCGGGACGTTGCTTGTCACTACGTTCACCTCGCTCGCCTACGAGTCAACTCTCGAACGCGCGGCCAAGCTCAAACCCGGCGCTCCCGGCGCTTGGGCGCCGGCGCGTCTCGCCGCCTGGCAGGCCGCGCATCAGCGTCTCAACGCAGAACAGCGCCAGGCCGAACTCGGCCAGTGGATGCTCCGCTCCACAGACGCCGGCATTTCCTGGTCCGCGCGCTATCCCACCATCGTCAACAGCCCGCACGGCCCGACTCAACTGGCCGATGGCCGCCTTTTGTACGCCGGCAAGGAACTCTGGACGGAGAAGAAACGCGTCGGCGTTGCCGAGTCCACGGATGACGGGCGCACCTGGAAATGGCTGGCGGAAATCCCCGTCCGCCCGGGCGACAACGCATCCGAATACCACGAACTGCACGCCATCGAAACGGCCGACCGCCGGATCGTCGCGCACATACGAAATCACAACTCGAAAAACGATCGCGAAACCCTCCAGACGGAATCCGCTGATGGCGGGCGCACCTGGTCCATTCCGCGTGTTATCGGCGTCTGGGGTTTGCCTTCGTTTCTGCTGCGGTTGCGCGATGACCGTTTGCTGATGACCTACGGATACCGGCGCAAACCGTTCGGAAACCAGGCGCGCATCAGCTCGGACCACGGACGCACATGGTCGGAGCCCATGACCATTTCTGCGGATGGAAATTCCGGCGATCTTGGGTATCCGAGCACGGTGGAATTATCCGACAGCTCGCTGCTTACCATCTGGTATGAGACAATGGCCGGGTCGCCACGTGCTGTCCTGCGACAGGCCCGGTGGCGTTTGGAAGAGAAACATTAGCTGCCCATCATCACCACTCGAGCTTCTCCGGCAGTTCAAGGGTGATTCGTGCGCGAACGTCCGGTGGAACCGCGCTCGCGCAGCCGAATCGGATTGCGTATTCACCCGGGGAGAGCGTCTGATCCGGCCCGGGCCCAAAGGATTCGGGTATTTCCAGGTTTGGCGCAAATCTCTGAATGGATTGACCGGGAGAACAGAAGAGAAACTGGCCGGATGAAAGCGTCCCCTCCCATACGTGCCGTTTGCCGCCGACCTCGATCCACGGATCGGTAATCGTGCCTTTCTTTGCGTGCAGTTGAATGCCGACTCGGGCGGGGCCGCTTTTCAATCGAAGCGTCCATGAGCCATTGGTCTGGCCGGGACCAAAGTCATGCCACGGCTCATACTGAACACGTTGGAAAAAAATCTTTCCATCGCGTTCGACGAGCTTGTACTCGCGCCTCTTTTCGATCAGTTCGGACGTTGGATCTCCCGGTTTGATTCCGGTGAGTTCCGGGTGGATTCGCAGGGCGGTTTTCACAAATTCCGGCACCTTTCCGGAAAGGCGCAATCGTTCATAACGGCCAATCAGATCAAGAATTTGGCTTGTGAATGGATGTGCGGCAGCGGCTTTGCAGGAAACCTGGAAGGACATCGAGGAATCATAGGCAAGAGTTGCGGCAAGCACGTATTCGTACATATCGGGTGTGGCCGTCGCGTCGTAGCCGTAATACCAACCGATGTCGAGCGGCATCCAGTTGCGGGCAAGTGATGTAAAACCTCCGGAACGCTGGTCCAGGTACCCTTTCAAATCCCCATGCCCATCCGCGGACGCGCTCCGCGCCATCATGTGCCACGAGTAGTGGCTGAAACTGCTCGCCTGCAACAGGGTGGATTTGTTCACCAGTTTATCGTAGAAGGCCTTGTGAAGGCGCGCGTTGTAATACCAATGATCTCCCTGCAACCGTTCAGAGCCGTCGAAATAAACCATGTCTATTTCACATGCATTCGCCACACGCGCAAAGTTTGCAGCAACTTCATCAAGAAGCGATGTATCGAGGTCCACCATGTGATACCCATAAGAGCGAACAAGATGCCGAATGACATCTCCCTTCTTATGGGCTGCAGGCCGGGTGCCCAGATGACCGCGCCGGCATCCGGAAAATGCCCAGGGCTCACGGTTCGTCCGCGCGTTGTAGCTGATCAACTCGTCCCCAATTTGCAGCACCGTGCCGGCACCCATGTAACCCCCGTCCTCAGCCGGAAACTCCAGCGGTTCAGTCGTCACGGCCACGAAGTTCGTGGAAGCGTCAATATCGGACGCAAGGATGGCGGCAGCGCCTTTGACCAGACGCGAATCGGGCACAGGTGTCAGGTAAGGATCCGGGGGATAGACTGAGGCTGCGAGGAAGTGTAATCCAACCCTGAAACCGGCGTCTTTGAATCGCTTTAACGTTATCTTCAAGCCTTCCAAGCCATCCGGAAATCGTTCCCGGTTTATATTATAGTGCCCCGTCCCATGACTCCACGATTCCTGCCCAAACAAAATCGTGTCGAAGCCCCCACGCCGCGCCAGTGCCAACGCTTCATTAAACTCCGATTCCCTGAAGTTGGTGATGAACAGGTAGGATCGTTTAACCAAAGGCGATTGTTTGTTCCACACGCCGCCAGGACGCGGACTGGGCAATCCTGCCGCAATCTCGAACCGCTCCATCACCTCCGGAAGATCTTCCTCGCGGCAGGCAATCACCCCGAAACTCGGCAACTCAACCTTGTGTTTCTGGAGGATCCGGGCACAAAGATTGATCGTGGACGAAGACCATAGGGGCGACCTTCCATTCTCAAAACCCTCGAGCAGCACAGCGCGGGACTGCGGCTCTCCATCACGCTGCACAATGGCTTCAACGTGATCCACAAGGCAGGTTACGGCGGTGCTAGCCGGCAGGCTGTTATAGTAAATGTTGAGTGCGGTAACGTGATTGTATTTGAGGGTGTTCAACGGTGTGTTTGTAATGGTTACCTGCCGCCAGCCTTTGAAATCAATGGTGATGTAATTGTCCCTGTAGCCGCCCTGGCCGTCATAAAGCTGCAGCTTGAGGGCTTCACCCTTCCCATCACCGTGCACCCAGGCGCGAATGCCCCTGCAACCAGTCAGATCCAACGCGCGCTCAAATTGGCAACCCGCCATGCTCCAACCGGAGGGGCGAGCGTCGCAGATGGCAACAAATCTGGCCGCGTATTTCCCAACCTTGCCAGGCGTGACCTGCTCAAAGGAATGGGTGCAGCCGGAACGGTCAACATGCGCCCCGCCGGATTGTTGATGAAAGGCATTAACACCGGGTTTTCCAGCCATGACAGCGGCGAAGTTCCCCTCCGAAACCACTCCGTTGAGGCTGCCACTAACTCTTCCATTCAATGGCGCCGGCAGCATAAAAAGGGTAATGGATTCCGCCGGCTCAGGCGACGTAAAGCCCGCCAGTTCGAACAGCGCAAAACCCCTATCAACCGCTGTTTTGAACTCTGCGCGGGCGCCGTTCTCGAAACCCACAACAAGCTTCCCTTCGGACAAACTTTGAACTCTGCCCGAAAAATTGGTTCCGGAGCATGTTATTTCGAAGCAAGGTTGTGTGGACGCCGGCCAGGGAGCCGAATTCACAAAGCGCAACCGGGCTCCAGCCTGATGATCAATGATCAGTTGCGCGCTCTTGAGGTCGAGTGTTGCTTCCACACACAGACCAAAGATGGGAGCAAGGACACACAAACCTGCGAGAAACATTGCTCGAAACCAATTCAACCGCCACGTGAGCGCCATTTTAGTCCTTTTGTAGCTTTTTCTATCAAAACCGTCGCGGAGCGATCATCACACAGGCAGTGTATTGGAGACAAGGGACAAGACGACGATTTGAACATGGCTCCTCAGCATTCAAGCGCCGGTTTTCCCGTTGATAAACAACCAATACATCGTGAATGAATTGTTGATAGTGTGAATAAACCGGCGATTTGGAAAAATCTCGAAAATGATTCACTGCCCTATCTGAATAACTTTAGTGGTCAAAGTGCCTGCGCAAGCCTTGACACCCTGAGTTGTTTGCCTTATTCACAACCCTTAATACGGATAGTGCTTCATATAAAAGAAGAACATTATTAAGCGCGCATGAACTTAACTCTCTCCAAAGAGCAATTGATCAACGGCCTCCAGGCGGTGCAGAACGTCGTGGGACCGCGAACGACGTTGCCTATCCTTTCCAACGTTCTGATGCGAGCCGAAAATGACAAGCTCGAGCTCACCGCCACGGACCTCGATGTGACGATTGTCTGTGCGGTAGATGCCAAGGTGAAGAGGCCGGGCACATCAACGGTCCCTGTAAAGAAGCTGTTTGGCATCGTGCGGGAGTTGAGCAATGCCGAACTGGACATGGAAGTGGATGAGAAGAATTACTGCACCATTCGTTCCGGTTCCTCTTTTTACAGGATCAACGGGCTTGCGGCTGAGGAGTTTCCTCCGATCCCAACCTTCCAGGAAAACAAAACAGTGGTCCTTCCGCAGGAAACACTCAAGAGCATGATGAAGAAGACCTCGTTTGCGATGTCCGCGGATGAGGCGCGCTATGTTTTGAATGGCATTTACCTGAGCCTGAAGGAGCACAAGGTCACGATGGTGGCCACGGATGGCCGGCGTCTCGCCATGGTGGACGAGGAAGTGGATGTTCCCGAGAACAGTCATGGCGAGTTCATTATCCCATCCAAAACGGTCAGTGAGTTGAATCGTTTGATTCAGGACAAAGGCGAAGCCGAGATTCGTTATACCGGAAATCAGGCGGCATTTCGTTTAAAGGACGAGAAAGGCTCCGGAGCCCTGATCATTTCAAAGCTGGTGGATGGCACTTATCCGAACTATCGCCAGGTAATTCCGGCGGAGACCAAGGAGCGAATTTCCCTCGTGCGCGAAGACTTTCTGCACGCGTTGCGCCGGGCGGAAATCATGACCAGCGACAAGGCAAACTCGGTCAAATTGAGTTTCGGCAAGAATAAGCTCGAAATCACCGCCAACTCACCGGACATCGGAGAAGCCAAAGAAACGCTGGCGATCAATTACAAAGGCCCTGAAACGGCCATTGCCTTCAATCCGAAGTATGTCATTGATCCTCTGAATGCTCTGACAAACGACGAGGTCTTTTTCGAACTCATTGATGAATTGAGTCCCGGGGTTCTCAAAATCAATGGGCCTTTTCTTTACGTCGTGATGCCGATGCGACTGTCCTGAGTCGAGGTTCCGCACAGCGATTGGATCACGGGCAGCGTTATCACTGGCGGACGTTGCGGTTTGGACACGAGTTTTTGTTTCCACAAGTCCATGCTTGACCCTTTGGCAGTTTCTGTTTCGATAAGGATCCTATGAAATTGACACTTTTAGCGGGTCTCCTTGGGGCTGCGATCCTGGCGACCGGCTGCATCTCCACCGTGAATAACCGGACGACCACGGGCGTGCCGTTTGTGAAGGACAAAGTGGAAGGCCGCTACGAGCGCCCGATGGTGCCCGTCTTCGAGGCTGCCAAGGCTGTCGTCGCCCGCAATGGCGCCCTGGTCAACGAAAGCACTCTCTACACCCAGACCAACACGGTCCGCACCATCCAGGGCAAGGTCAACCAGGCCAACATCTGGGTCCGCGTCGAGGGCGTCGAGCCTAATCTGACCGTTGTTACCGTTCAGAGCCGGTCCAAGGGCGGCGCAGGCGATCTCGCTCTTTCACACGAGATCGAGAAGCAAATCGCCCTCGAGTTGGTGAAATAGCAGGCGCGCGCCCGCAGCCTTTTACAGTCCGGCATAGGGGCAGGAATGTCCTTGTCCCTGGTGCTTTTACGTGTCTTTTCTTCGCGCCAGTGCCTTTCGACTTTCGAAGTCACGCATGGCATGGCACTTTCAAGAGTTGTGTCAGACAAATACTTGAAGCTTGAAGAACTGCTAAAAGCCTGTGGTTCCTGCCTGGTGGCCTACTCGGGCGGGGTGGACTCGGTCTTTCTGGCTTTTGCGACTCATCGTGTACTCGGGGACCGCTCGCTCGCGGTCATTGCAGACACCCCGAGTCTTCCCAGGAGAGAGTTGTCCGAGGCGCTGGAACTCGCTCAGCAGTTCGGGTTTCCTGTGCGGGTGGTGAAAACCGCCGAATTTCAGGACGCTCGATACACCGCCAACCCGGAAAACCGCTGTTACTTCTGCAAACATGAGTTGTTCGCGCAGATTGCGCCGATCGCACGGGCGGAAGGTTTTCGAACCATTCTTTATGGCGAGAACGCGAGCGATATCGGAGATCACCGGCCTGGCGCGCAAGCCGCCGCCGAGTTTAACGTTCGCGCCCCTCTCAAGGAAGCAGGTCTGACGAAGGAGGAAATACGCGCTCTCTCCGCCGGCTTTGGATTACCCACGGCAGATAAACCGCAAATGGCATGTTTAAGCTCGCGCGTTCCCTATGGCGAATCTGTCACACCCGAAAAGTTGAGGATGATTGAGGAGGCTGAAGACGTGCTGAAGGATTTCGGTTTCCGCGATGTGCGCGTGCGTCATCACGAGTTGGCCGCGCCCCCGGCGGGCCACTCGGCCCTTCCGGTTCTCCATGCCAGGCTGCACATGGCGCGAATCGAGGTGGGCCCCGGGGAGATCGGAAAGTTTTTCGCGGACGGATTGTCATCAAAAGTCGCGCAGCAGATCAAGAAGGCCGGTTACACCTACGTCACGGTGGATCTTCAGGGCTACCGTCGCGGCAGCTCGAACGAAGTTTTCAAACCGCAAGCTGTTTGACTTGGTTGGGATGATTGTTAGCTTTGGTCCGGCTCCTGATGCCCTCGAAATATCCCAGAATTCAGCGACTGGTGGATGAAACGCGAGCCCTGCTCGAGGACCGCGCGCTGCATGGCGGGATGTCCCTTGGGCGAATGCAGCGCTTCGTGCATTTCTGGATCATGGTCTGGCGCAGCTTCAGCCGAAACCGTTGCCCGGTCCGCGCCTCCGCCCTTGCGTACCTTACGCTGTTATCCCTGATTCCCATGCTCGCCGTCGTCATGAGCATCACAAGCACGTTTCTGAAGGACGAAGGCGAAGCGCGCATTGACGCTTTTGTGGTGAAGATGGTGGCCAGTCTCACCCCGCCGGACCTGCTCACCAACAGCGCGCCCGCGCCCGGCTTCAACGGCGCGAAACTTCCCGCAGATCCTGCGGCCGCTGTCGTCCCCGGCACAAACGAATCTCAAACCCTCCCGGTCGAAAACATAGCTACAAACACCGTTCCCCCCGGCGGAGCCACCAACGAGGTGATGCTCCCCAAGTTCGCCCAGAATCCCGACGCGATTCGTGCCCGCCGCGAGGTCGCCCGAAACATCAACCAATTTATCCAAAACACGCGCAGCGGCGCCCTCGGTCTTACCGGAAGCATTGTCCTCATTCTCACAGCCATTTCCTTGCTGAGCCGCATCGAGGATACCTTTAACGACATCTGGGGCGTGCCGCAGGGACGCAGTTGGTTCATGCGCGTTGTTCTCTATTGGGGCGTGATCACCCTTGTTCCATTGTTGCTTGTGGTTGCGCTCGGTCTCGCTTCCGGCCCTCACTTCATGGTCACGCGCAGCATCGTCAGCGAAATGCCCTGGCTCGGCCACCTCACTTTTCAGTTGCTGCCCCTCATGGTCATCTGGTTCACCTTCTCGGCTGTTTACATGCTCATGCCCAACACGAAGGTGCACTGGATGGCGGCGCTGGTTGGCGGGTTTGTTGGCGGCGGCCTTTTCCACCTGAACAACCTCCTCAGCGTGCTTTATGTCTCGCGCCTGGTCACGGCGAGCAAGATCTACGGCAGCCTCGCCCTCGTCCCGGTGTTCATGGTGGGCCTCTACTTCGCCTGGACCATCCTGCTCCTGGGCGCCCAGGTGGCATACGCATGGCAAAACCGCGCCACTTACTTCGAGGAAAAACAGGTCGAGAACATCAACCAGCGTGGTCGCGAGTTTGTCGCCCTGCGGCTCGCCACAATGGTGGGTCAGTACTTTCTCGCAGGACTGCCCCCACCCACTGCCACCATGCTCGGTTCCAAAATCGGCGTCCCAACGCGCCTCGTTCATCGCACCATGCGAACGCTTTGCGCCGCGCGCCTCATTGTCGAGACCGCCGGCAGCGAGACCGGGTACCTGCCCGCGCGGCCGATGGAAGCGATCACATGTCACGATATTTTGCTGGCCCTCCGCGCCACAGAGGGGCGCGAACTGGCCACACGCGACGAACCCACGCGCTCGGAAGTGTTCGGCGAGTTCCAGCGCATCCAGGAGGCTGAGCGCGCCGCCGCTTCTTCGGTAACGATGCTCGCGCTCGCGCACCGGGCGCAGCGCCAGTTGGAAAACAAGCCGGAGCCCTCCGAAGCACCCCGGCTGACATGAAAGAACCAGAAAACTATGATTGTTGGAGTTCCCAGGGAGATTAAAGAGCAGGAGCACCGCGTGGCGTTGCTCCCTTCCGCCGCATATCAACTCATCAAACGCGGCCACAAGGTCATTGTCGGAAAAAATGCGGGCGCCGGCGCCGGTTACCCGGATGAGGATTATCGCCATGCCGGCGCCATCATCGCCGAGGATGCCCGCAAGGTCTTCGAAACAGCCGACATGATCGTGAAGGTCAAAGAACCGCAGCCCTCGGAGTTTTCCATGCTTCGGCCGGGGCAGATCCTGTTCACTTACCTTCACCTCGCCGCCGACAAAGAACTTACCGAGGCACTGGCGAAGTCCGGCATTGCCGGCCTGGCCTACGAAACCATCGAAGTCAACCGCAGGCTTCCATTGCTCGAGCCAATGAGCGAAATCGCGGGCCGCATGTCCATCCTCGTCGGCGGGTATTTCCTCGCCAAGCACAACAAGGGCAGCGGTGTCCTGCTGGGCGGCGTGCCCGGTGTGCTGCCGGGCAAAGTCGTCGTCCTGGGCGGCGGCACCTCCGGCATCAACGCCGCTCGAATGGGCCAGGGCATGGGCGCGGACGTGACCATCCTCGAGGTGGATCTTGAACGCATGCGCTTTTTGGATATTACACTGCATACGGCTCACACTCTTTACTCGAACGAAGCCCACCTCCTGGAATTGTTGCCCACGGTGGACCTGTTGATCGGCGCCGTCCTGGTACCGGGAGCGAAAGCGCCGAAACTGATCCGAAGGGATATGCTCCGCCGCATGCGACCGGGCAGTGTGCTTGTGGATATTGCCATAGACCAGGGCGGCTGCGTGGAAACCTCGCGCCCCACAGGCCACGACGATCCCGTGTTCATCGAGGAGGGCGTGGTTCACTATTGCGTGGCAAACATGCCTGGCGCATACGCGAGAACGGCCACACAGGCGCTGACAAACGTCACCTACCGCTACGTCGAAATGATCGCAGACATGGGCTTGAAAGACGCGTGCGAAAGACAACCGGCATTACTCGGCGGCTTGAATGTTCTGGATGGCAGGATCACCCACAAAGCAGTTGCGGAAGCCCACGGGCTTCCTTTCTCGCCGCCACGATTCAAGTAAAACCTTGCGGAGCGCCGACCTGTTGTCGGCTTACACCACCGGAACATTCAAAGCCGGCAACATGCAGGCGCTGCCCTCAACGGGGCAAAACTCCGTCGGATCCCCACGCTCCCGGCTATGCGGATGGGAATTTGTAGGGCGCCCGGTACTCGTAGCGCAGGAGTTTGTTAGCGTCTGGATTGTTTTTAAACTTTTCGGCCTTGGCATCCCATTCGAGGAATGCCCGCATCTTCATTGCGATGTTCGCAATGTATGTGGCGCTGGAACTGCGGTGCGCGCTCTCGAGGTCGGAATTGCATTTCGCGCGGCTCTTGATGCAATCGAGGAAGTTTCTGGCGTGATCCGACGTCTCCGCCCGGCCGGTAACCACTTTCGGCTCCATAGCCGGGGCTTCGCCCTTGCGCCAACCCCCGGATCCTGCCCGGTCCATCGGCGAGCGGGCCGGGAACTCGTTTGGCGTCACTTTCTCAGGCACCACTTCCCAGCCACTGCTGCGGAAGTAAAGAGTCCCCTTGGTGCCGCGAAACTCGATTTCGCACGGTTTGGCGGCAGGCGGCGCCCCATTCGCATTCACTTGCGTGAATGTCACGAGCGTTCCACCCGGATACTGCCACAGGGCTTCCATCGTGTCCGGTGTGTCACGGTTGTCCTCGACGGCAAACTTGCCACCCATCGCCGTAACGGCCAGCGGCGCCTCATGGCCCAGCGCCCATTGAATCAGGTCCAGGTAATGAATGCCGTTGTTGGTAATCTGTCCGCCGGTAAAATCAAAAAACCAGCGGAACTTGTAGAGACCCTTGTTGCGGTTGAAAGGAATCCTGCGGGCCGGTCCCACCCATGCATCCCAATCCAGTCCAGCCGGGGGATTCTCGTCGGGCGGGTTGCCAATGCCCTTCGGCCACTCATTCTGAATGTGGAATGTGCGAACCGCCGTCACCTGGCCAATCCCGCCGCCCCGAACGAAATCAGCCATCTGCCGGCACATAGGCGACGAACGCCGATGCAACCCGGACTGGCACACCCGCTTGGACGCCGCGATCGCATTTACCATCGCCCGCCCCTCGGCCACCGTCAGGGATACGGGCTTCTCCACATAAACATCCTTACCCGCCGCGCAGGCCTCGATGGTCTGCAACGCGTGCCAGTGGTCGGGCGTGTTGATCACCACCGCATCGAGATCCTTCATTTCCAGCATCTTACGATAGTCCTTGAACTTCTTTGCCGTCCCACCAGCCTTCTGCACCGCAAAATCCACATACGGCTCGTAAATGTCGCAAATGGCTGCGATTTCGGCGTCCTTGTGCTTTAGGAAAGCGTCGAGCACCTGGTCTCCGCGATTCCCCACCCCGATGAACCCGAGGCGAATCCGTTCGTTGGCGCCAAACACGCGTGTTGGTGACAGGGCTGCGGTGGCTGTGAGAGCGGCAATACCCGCTGTAAACTGGCGGCGATTCATCGTTATCATATTCAGAGGGCACCTATGATGCGGTGCTGAACCAATTTAAGGAATACGCACAAATATGCGTCCCTTCGCTGCGAACCTTGTTAGCCGACACCATGCCGGCTAACCACAGCGCTCTGAGTTTACTGGTTCCGCAACCTGTTGCACAATGAAATCCCCCCACCCATCCACAGTTGTTTGTGAGTTCTTGACATTCCTGCAGGACTGCAGACACTTATGATCAGATTGTTGGCTTTCGGATTCGGCCGACTCCTCCCGCTTGTGCGGTGATGGAAGCAACGCGGACGCCTCCGGGCTGACTCAACCAACTGACTGATGAACTTGAAAAACTGCTTAGCAGCTATTGCGTGCGCAAGCCTTGCGACCGCGTCAGCCTTTGCGGCTGAAACCACCAATTCCTGGGAAAGCTCCATAGGCGCGGGGCTTACGGTGACCAAGGGTAACAGCGATACCCTGATGGCCAACGCGAACTTTCTGTCGCTGAAGAAATGGGATCGCAACGAACTGAGTTTCGGCGGTGATGCCACCTACGGCGAAGCGGAGTTTGAGCAGGACAACGGGGAGACCGATGATGAAGTGACCGCGCAGAACTTCCGCGCTTTCATGCAATACAACAGGCTGTTCACCGAGCGCCTGTTCGGCTACCTCAGGGTTGACGGGTTGCACGATGACATTGCCGATATCGACTACCGCTTCAGCTTCTCACCCGGTCTTGGTTATTACTTCATCAAAAACGACAGGACATTCCTCCGCGCTGAGGTTGGCCCGGGCTACGTTATTGAAAAGCAGGGCGGCGAGACCGACGACTACATGACCCTTCGCATCGCGGAGCGTTTCGAGCACAAATTGAGTGGCACAGCCAAGCTCTGGCAGTCCCTGGAATTCCTTCCCCAGGTGGATGATTGGGAAAACTTTATCGTGAATGCCGAAATCGGCATCGAAGCCATGATCAGCAAGAGCTTGAGCCTCAGGACTTATCTGCAGGACACCTACGATAATGAGCCTGCTCCCGGCCGTGACGAGAATGACCTGAAGCTTTTCAGCGGCATCTCCTACAAGTTCTAAATAATTGTATTAACATGAATTCCGCCGGTTTGTTTGGAACGGGCGGAATTTTTTTGAATAGATTTGCGCAACTATTCGTCAATATAGGTGTTGGTCTTATCATAGGACTGCCCTTGGGGTAGTCATAGAGGAATGACTGCCCCGTTTTCATGGTAACTGGTTCGGGTTGGAGCGGTCCGGTGTAACAGCCGGACCGCTTTTTTTGCGTTTACGGTGCGAGTTTTACCGGAAAAACCGGGTTCGGGCTTGTCTGGGCATCGAGAATTTTCCGGGCTTTTTTGATGAGATCAGGGTTTTTGGATGCCAGGTTGGTGGTCTCGCCGATGTCCTTGGATATATCATAAACCTCCCAGGGCCCTGGTTGTTCGGTGTTGAGCTGCTGGCGCACGATTTTGTAATCGCCCAGCCGCACAGCGACCTGGCCGCCGTATTCAGCGAAAACCCAGAGCATCGGGTTCCGCCTGGGCCGTCCGGAATCAAGCAGGACCGGCAGGAGACTGATGCCATCGCGTTTGCCCGGGGGCCGCACATCCAGGACATCGCAAATGGTGGCGAAGTGATCGGGGAAGAAGCTGGGGTAATCCGTGACGGTGCCGGGCTTTATTTTGCCGGGCCAGCGGAAGATGCACGGCACGCGGAGGCCGCCTTCATAAACACTTCCTTTGTACCCGCGCAGGCCGCGTGTGCTGTTAAAGAATTCAGGGTCGGTGCCGCCAACAAACCGTTCCGAATCGCGCCGCCGATGTGTGGTTCCGTTATCGCTCGTGAACACAACGAGGGTGTTGTCCGCCAGGCCATTTCTGGCGAGGGCGTCCATGAGTTTGCCGACATGGTCGTCCAGGCTCGAGATGAGCGCCGCATAGGCGGCGCGGGGTCTCGGGTGCGGGGTGTAGCCGGCCTCGCCGCGATAAGGTTTGGCATCCCATTCCTTCGGGTAGGATTCCACAAGCGTTTTGGGCGGCTGGAGTGCGACATGCGGTTCGGTGAAGGCGCAGAACAGGAAGAACGGGGTGTTTTTGCGGGATTCAATAAACTGGAGCGCCTCGGCCATGATCAGGTCGGGCGCATAGGTCCCGCCCATCCACGCTTCCATGGTGATTTTCCCCTCGGGTTTCCTGGCGTGGCCGGGGACGGGCGTTTCATTGATGATGATTTTCGAGGTGTTTCTCCAGAGGTGGCGCGGGTAGTAGGAATGAGCCACCGCCTGGCAGTTGTAGCCGAAGAAAAAATCAAAACCCTGCTTGTTCGGGTCGCCGGTGCTTCCAACCGGTCCCAGGCCCCATTTGCCCACCGCGCCGGTGGCGTAGCCGGCTTGCTTGAGAACCTCGGCGATGGTCAGAGCGCTGTCGGATATGGGCCACTGGCCTTCCTCGGCGGAGGGATCCTGTTTATTGCCGCGGATCTCGGCGTGGCCCAGGTGCAGGCCCGTCATTAGAACATTTCGCGACGGGGCGCAGACGGGCGCGCCCGAGTAATGCTGAGTGAACCGCATGCCTTCGGCGGCAAGGCGGTCAATATTTGGCGTGCGGATTTTCTCCTGGCCGTAACAACCGAGTTCACCCCAGCCGAGGTCGTCCGCAACGATAAGGACAACATTCGGTTTCCGTTCCGCCATGGCGGCGGGCAAGAGGAGTTGAAACGTCAGGAACACCGCGGCGGTTCCGAGCAGAGAGGACTTCAGACGGGGCGCAATCATGTCGAAAGCTAACCAAAGGCCCACCGTTGACTGCAACCCGAAAAAGCGGGAGCTTTTGCGTGATGCCATGCGACATGAAAGCACTGAGAGCCTGGGCGACCGAGGAGGTTGAGGGGATTATTGAGGGGCTCCCGGCACCGTTGCGCCAAAAAGCCCAGGACCTGCCGGTGACAATGGAAGCGGCGCCTGAGGCGGGGCTGATCGAGGACGGCATCGAGGCGGACACGCTGGGACTGTTCACCGGAGCGGATCACGATTCCGAGGATGCGCTGCCGCTGCCGCCACAGATAATTCTGTTTTTGGAGAACCTGTGGGATTTCAGCGAGGGCGACGCGGAAGTTTTTCGCGAGGAGGTCCGGAGGACCTACCTGCACGAGCTGGGCCATTACCTGGGGTTGGACGAGGACGATCTTTGGGATCGCGGGCTGGATTGATTGAGATTACTGGGAGCGGCCGAATTTCTTTTCGAGCTCGCGGAAATTCATCTCGATCATCGTCGGTCTGCCATGCGGGCAGGTGTATGGCATGGCGCAGTGGCGAAGCTGTTCGACCAGCTTCTCGATTTCGGGGCCGCTCAGCGGGTCGTTCGCTTTCACGGCGTGACGGCACACGGTTTTGGCGACCACATCCTCTCCCAGCCGCAGCGTGTTCACGGACTGGCCGACGGCCTTGAGCTGGTCCACCAACTCCACCACGAACTGACGCGAGTCCGGGCTTTTAACGAACGGCGGCAGGGCATCCAGCAGAAAAGTGCGCTCGCCGAAATCACTGAGACCGACGCCGAGCCGGGTGAGAACGCCGAGGTGTTGTCGCAGGAACGCCGCTTCCCGCGCGGGCAGTTCAACTGTCTGGGGCAGGAGCAGCTTCTGAGAGGGTGCGTTTTCCGACTTTTCGAGGCGATCGAGCATCTGTTCAAAAAGAATTCGCTCATGCGCCGCGTGCTGATCCAGCAGCACCAGGCCCCGATCGGACTCCAGGAGAACGTAGAGACGTCCCAGCACACCAATCAGGCGCAGTGGTATTTCCAGCAGAGGCGTGGGCTGCCCGGGTGCTCCGGCGCTTTGCGGCGCGGGGGCAAAACCGAGCTTCAGCGGCGGTTGCGCGCCGGGCGCGCGGGGCGGGGGTGGGGCGCCGGCTCCCGCGAAGCCGGGGAGTTGCTGGGGTATCTCCGCCGTTGGAGCGGAGTCTGTTTCCGGGGCACTCGCTGCACCCGAGGCGGCATCGGCATGAGGGATGGGCCCGTACGCGGGTTTCGCCCCATCCGCCCCGGCGGATGGCGCGGGTTGAACGGCGGCGGGCAGGCGCGGCGTGGAAAAAATTGCCTGTGGCGCGTGTGTTTTGAAGTCCTGGCCCGGACCCCTCGGAACGTTATGAAACGACAGCAGCGTCTGGCGCACCGCCTCGGCAACCAGGCGCCGCACCTCGAATTCGCGATGAAATTTCACCTCGCGTTTGGCCGGATGGATGTTCACATCCACCAGTGCGGGATCAATTTCCAGAAACAGGCAGCAAACCGGGTAACGCCCCTTCATGAGAGAGGTGTGGTAACCCTCGATCAAAGCAAAATTCAGGCCGCGGTTGTCCACAGGCCGGCGATTCACGAACAGATGCTGGTCATCCCGTGTGGAGCGTGAAACTCCCGGCGCACCGATCAGGCCCCAGACACGGAAAGGGGTTTGGATCGGGGCGTCGTTTTCCTCTTCGGCGGCAACCGCCAGCGTCGAGCCGTAGTTCAGCGGCAGCAGTTTCGAATCGGACCCCTGCAACGCGCGGAGACGCTGGCCGAGAGCTTCGATTTTTGCCGTGATGTCCGGCCCGGACGCCACGGTGGGCAATTGCCAGATGAGCCGTCCGTCCCGGTAAAACGTGAAAGCCACTTCCGGGTGCGACAAGGCGGCCAGCGTGAGGTAATGCTGGATGTGGGCGGACTCCGTCTCTTCCGAGCGCAGGAATTTTCGCCGCGCCGGCAGGTTGAAGAAAAGCTGGCGGACCTCGACAGACGTGCCTGGGGCAGCTCCCGCGGCTTTGACCTCGGCGATTTTTCCGCCGTTGACGATCACCTGCGTGCCTTCGGGGGAGCTCGCTCCGGATTCGCGGGTGGTCAGGGTGAAACGGCTGACGCTGGCAATGCTTGGAAGCGCCTCGCCGCGGAAGCCCATGGTGGAAATGCTGGCGAGGTCCTCGGCTTTGTGGATTTTGCTGGTGGCATGCCGTTCCAGGCAGAGCAGCGCGTCGTCGCGATTCATGCCGTGGCCGTCATCGCTCACGCGGATGAGGCTCCTGCCCCCGGCTTGAACATCCACGCGCACAAACCGGCATCCGGCGTCCATCGAGTTTTCCACCAGCTCTTTGACAACGCTGGCCGGCCGCTCGATGACCTCGC
Source organism: uncultured Verrucomicrobiota bacterium (assembly GCA_964401575.1). Lineage (GTDB taxonomy): Bacteria > Verrucomicrobiota > Verrucomicrobiia > Limisphaerales > UBA8199 > CAYNZC01. Next base: position 14,665 of record CAYNZC010000014.1, on the reverse strand, counting down.
CGGCGGCGATCTGGTTGGCAACCTGCTCAGATAAAAGCCGAACGCGATTCATGACATGAGACGAATGGTATCAGGCGCGATTGGCACCCGGTCAAAGTAAAAGGTTTCAGCGCACGGGTAAAGCCCGGGTGATCAGAAGCTGCCGCCGTTCGGGACTGCTACCCGTCAGCCAGCCGGTTTCCGGCTCGCAGGCGGGATGCAGGCTTATCTTTTCGAGCCGGCGGTCATGTAATCCAGAAACTCGATCAGGCGCTCCTTCATTTCCGTGCGCGGGATAATCGCGTCGATCAGCCCGTGATCGAGCAGAAACTCGGCTGTCTGAAAGCCGGGGGGCAGCTCGGCCTGGGTCGTGTCCTTGATCACGCGCGGCCCGGCAAAGCCGATCATAGCGCCGGGTTCGGCGATGATGAGGTCGCCAACGCTGGCGTAACTGGCCATGACACCGGCGGTTGTGGGATGTGTCAGCACGCTGATGTAAGGCAGGCGGGCCTTTGCATGATAAGCGAGCGCCGCGCAGGTCTTGGCCATCTGCATCAGGCTGAACATGCCCTCATACATGCGCGCGCCGCCGCTGGTGGAAATAATGATCAGGGGCAGCGTTTTTTCCGTGGCACGCTCGATCAGGCGCGAGAGTTTTTCGCCAACCACAGAACCCATCGAGCCTCCAAGAAAGCTGAAATCCATCACGCCCAGGGCGGCGCGGTGCGGACCGATCTTGCAGATGCCGGTAATGACGGCGTCCTTGAGGCCGGTGGATTTCTGGTAATCCTGGAGCTTGGTGGTGTAGGAAGCCACGCCGGTGAAAGCCAGCACATCAACGCTGATCATTTCGGCGTCCATTTCCTCGAAGGTGCAGGTTTCCACCAGGGAATGGATGCGCTCGCGGGCCCCAATGGGGAAATGGTGTTTGCAGCTCAGGCAAACCTTGAGGTTTTCGTCCAACTCCTTATCGAAAATCATCGTGGCGCACTTCGGACACTTGGTCCAGAGGCCCTCTGGTATTTCGCGTTTCCTGGCTTTGGAGGGGAGTTTTGGCTTTTTAACGAAACCGGTTCCCGGCGAGACGGGTGGAGGCGTCACACCCGGCTCGTTCGCCGCAAGGGTCTTTTTCGTAAAAGTTGTCGCCATTTAATGATGGTTATTATTCAACCCCCGCGGGCAACTGTCCAGACACAAACAGATCCCGCCCCGGCATCCAGCAAAGCGGCCGCGCACGCGTTCGTCGTGGCGCCCGTCGTAAATACATCATCCACAACCACTACCCGCAACCCCGGGCGCACCCTGCCGCGCACCTCGAACGCACCCCGCATGTTCTCGAATCGCTCCTCGCGTGTCAGCTTCGTCTGCGATGGCGTGTGCGTCTTCCGGCGCAGCAGGCGCGGTTGGATCGGCACTCCCGTGGCCTTGGCCAGACGCCTTGCGAGCCGCTCGGCCTGGTTAAACTCGCGATGCCATTTCTTCTTCCAATGCAACGGCACCGGCACAATCACATCCCACTCGGCGGGAGTGACGACATTGCGGGCGGCCTCGGTCAGCAGGGCCGCGAGGAAAGGCTCGATGTAGAGCGCGCGGTTGTATTTGTAGCGGTGAATGGCCTCGAGCAGGGTGTCCTGGTAAACCGCGGCCGCGCGGGCGAAGGTGTAAACGGGCCGGATATCAAGGCATTGGCTGCAAACAAACGTGCCTGAAATGGCCCCCTGGAAAGGGCGGCCGCACCGTTCGCACCAGGGCGGCTGAACGCGGCGAACGGCGCCGCGGCAGCGTTCGCACACAAAACCATGGCCGGGCGCCGCGCGCATTCCGTCGCACAGTTTGCACCATTCCGGATAAACGAACGACAGCGCGGCTTGAATCCATTCTTTAGTTGCCCGGGCCAGAACGAAACCCACGGCCTGAACTTAGCCGCACCGGGCGCGGGGAAGTCAATTGAAAACCACTGGCAACCACGGCCACTCCGTGGTAAGTAAGCATAAGTGCTGGGAGTATCAAAACAGTCTGAGACCAGCCCCGGTCGTCCGGGGCAGTTCGGTCGTTTTTACTTGCAGGAGCTGATCAATAGCGGGGGTATGGCTGAAATCTGGCTGGCGACCGGTCCTGACAACCGCCCTTACGCCCTCAGGCGCATGCATGGGAGGTACAAGCTGAACTTCCTGGCCAAACACCGTTTCATGAAAGGGTGCGAGCTGCTGGCCAGCATCAGCGATCACCCGAGCATCGTCTCCTACGTTGAACACGGAAAAGTCAGCGGCCAGCCGTATCTCCTGATGGACTACGTGGAGTCCGAAAACCTGAAGGAACTCTACTCGAGGCACGATGCGGTGGTCGTCGAGAATATCGCCCAGATCCTGCTGGACATGGCCGCCGGGCTCGAGCACATGCACAACAACGGCTACATGCACCTGGATTTCAAGCCGGAGAATGTGCTCGTGTCGCGCAACGCTTCCGTGAAACTGATTGATTTCGACCTGGCACGACCGATCAAGGAAAAGCCGCAGAAACTCTCCGGCAAGAACCCCGGCACGCCCGCGTACATGGCGCCGGAGCAATTGCAGGGCAAGCCGATTTCTGCCAGCGTGGATATTTTTGCCTTTGGCGTGGCCGCATACGAGCTGCTGACGAACCACAAACCGTTCCCCGGCGAAACCCCGAACAAACTCCTTCACCAGATGCTCGATCGTTCCAGCTTTGTCGCACCGCGCGAGTTGAACGCCGATCTGCCGCCCGCCCTGGAGAAAATCATCCTGAAGTGTCTCGAGGCCGAGCCGGAACGCCGTTACCCGTTTATCGGGATCATGGTTCGCGAACTCCAGGCAGCCCTGTATGTGTAGGCGCGGCGCCCGGCAGCGCGTCTCCACGCTCGCACATGCGCCACGCGCCGTCACCGTACATGGATTTTGTGTTGTTTTGATGGTCCTAAATGGATTTAATGCCGCCAACATACTCCTCAGATGAAACCTGCAATTCGATTTTTGCTCTCCCTTTCCCTGCTGATCCCGTTTGCGGCTCCATCCGCGCCCGCAAACGACACCTGTGCGGGCGCTCAATCGCTTGCAGCCGGGACGCCGGTCTCCATGAGCACCGCGGATGCGACCTCGACCGGAGACCCAACGCTGGATTGTGGCCGATCGCCCGGGAATGGTGTTTGGTTCCGTTTCACCCCGTCCATCAGCGGCGTGGTGACGATCAGCACTTGCGGCGCCAGCTACGACACAGTGATCGGGGTCTTCACGGGCGGCTGCGGCGGCCTGACGCCGATCCCCGGCGGCTGTGTGGATGACTCCAGCGAATGCGGCTCTCAAAGCGTCATCACTTTCCCGGGCGCCGCGGGCGCCGCATATTGGATCCTCGTTGCGGGCACGATGTCCACAACGGGCAACCTCACGATCCGGGCGGATGTGGCGCCGATCAGGATCACGGTGCAGCCGTCAGGTTACACCCTCGAAGCCGGGGATACATACACCTTCAGTGTCGAGGCTGTTGGAAATCCTCCTTTGACGTACCAATGGCGTCAAAACGGCAGCGTCGTGCCGGGCGGGAATAATTACCTGATTCGCGCAAACGCGGGGCCATCCATGGCGGGAGATTACGTCGTGGTGATTTCCAGCGGCGCGTCTTCCGTAACCAGCTCCGTTGCCAGGCTGACCGTGACCCGTGGGCTCGAGGCGGCGCTGGACATGCCGGGTCTGGCCTGGGCGACGGGCGGCGGGGCTGAGGGCGGATGGTATCGGCAGACGGACATTTCCAGGGATGGTTCTGATTGCGCGCGGTGCGGGGTTGCCGGCGGCGCCCAGGCGCCCTGGATGGAAACGGTGGTTTATGGCGCAGCCACAGTCAAATTCTGGTGGCGTTTGCAACGTCCCGCCGGCGCCACGGATTATATCCGGCTCACAGTGAACGGCCAGGAGCAGGCGCAGCTATATTCGACGACAAGCGACTGGTTCGAGCACACGGCCTATGTCGGCTCGGGCAGCCAGACCTGCCGGTGGACTTATGTGGAGGGAGCCCTGCCCGGCGGGAACGCGGCTCTTGTGGACCAGGTGGTGCTTTATTATGGCGGCACCGCCGCGCAGATCGCGGGTCATCCGGAATCCCAAACGGTCCTGGCGGGCGCGCTCGCAAACCTGGACGTTACACCGATTGGAACGCCGCCATTTTCGTACCAATGGTTTTACAAAGGCTCGCCACTGACAGGGGCCACCCAGAAAACCTTGTCCTTCTCCGCAGTGCAGCCCCGCGATGCGGGGTCGTATTATGTGAGAGTGCAGAACACGCTCGGTCCCGCGGTCAATAGCACCGCCGCAACGCTTTGGGTGACGCCTCTGCCGCTTGGAGAAGCTGTGGATTATCGGGGTCTCCCGTTCGTGAATGGTCCGTCCTCCGGTTGGTTCGGCCAGGTGGGCGTGAGCATGGACGGCGATGATGCCGCGCAGACCGAAGAGATTACGCACAACCAGCAGAGCGCGGTCCAATTCCAGGTCGAGGGCCCGGCCACCATCAGTTTCTGGTGGAAGGTGTCGTCGGAAACAAACTATGACGCGCTGCAGTTCCAAATGGATTCTGTTGTGAAAACGCAGATTTGGGGAGAGGTGAACTGGAAGCAGCAAAGCTTCAACATCCCGGCCGGGAAGCACACGCTCGCCTGGGTTTACAGCAAAGACCTTAGCGTAAGCCGGGGGCAGGATGCCGGCTGGCTCGACCAGGTGGTTTACACGGGAAAACCATTTCTCAGCATTTGGCCGGCAGGAGCGAATGCCGTTCAATTATCATGGCCGGCCAGCCTGCAGGGATATGTGTTGCAAAGCGCACCGGCAATTCCGGGAACCGTTTGGACAAACGTTCCGTCCACACCGGCGATCCTGGGAGATGACTGGGTTGTAACCGACGGCGCGGGCGGTGCGCGCAAGTTCTACAGGCTCTTGAAGTAGGAAAGCCAATAAGGGGCATGTTCTGTAAAATCGAGCTGTGCCGGTTTCGCTGCCGGCATCGGGCTGGCGCAGTTTCAGAATCGGTGATGGCCGGAAGTCACGGAGACACCATCCAGTTTTCGTTGGAGCGCCTCAAGGCGAGTGTGCGAAAGGCGGCGTAAAACTCGGGAGGCATTTCATACTCCACGGTTCTGTGGGAGTTCCGTCTCTTTGTTGGGATTTCGACGGCAAAGCAGTGGTCGCAAATGCTAACTTCTAATGTGCCGCCGGATTTATGGAATATAACTCTGTGAATGTGTGCGCACGCACATGGCCTTTTGGGAACCAGTCGAATCGTGCGAAGCAGTTGCCCAACTTCCGTTTGATTGGTGACGGTTATCTTCTTTTGCGGCCCATCGTAATCTTCGATGAACGTGATTGCTTTGGTGCCGATGAAGGACACCTCGGTGCGTGTAAGTCTCGAAGAAACCAGGAAGGCTCCAAGGAGCAGGAGGGGAATCGCCGCGGACAGCAGGAGTCGTTTTTTGGAGAGCCGTGAGCGCTCTTTTAGGAGTGGAGTTGATTTGGTCATCGTCGGCTAAGCGCCCACATGATCAGATTAAGAGAAGGCGTCAACAATTTTCTTGGATTCTCCCGAGTTCTCCTGTCGTGCCTGCGGGCCGCGTGGTCCTGCCCGGTCCCCCCGGTGCAGATCGGATTCTCATGCAAGCAACACGATGAAAAAAAGTGGTGGCAGAAGGTGTGAAATATGACGGTCAGGACCGCGTGGAACCCGACGAAAAACTGTTTGTTGACGCGGCATTCAGGGCTGATAGGGTCGCCTCCCATAACCGGTGGTGTTCCGAAAAACCTATCCACTCCCAATGAAGACCTTTGCCCGGACAGTTTTAATTGCGGCCGGCTTTCTCGCGGGCGTGACCGCGTTTGCTGATTCGGCCGACCGCATTTCCCTGGCCGGCACGTGGCGGTTTGAGTTGGACCGTGCCGATGCGGGCATCCGGGAGCGCTGGTTCGAACGCCCGCTGGCCCGGAAGATTCAGCTACCCGGCTCGTTGCCGGCGCAGGGCGTCGGTGATGACATCAGCGTCGAAACCAAATGGACCGGGGACATTGTGGACAAGTCCTGGTTCACCGCCCCGCAATACGCGCAGCATCGGCAGCCGGGAAATGTCAAAGTGCCCTTCTGGCTGCAGCCGAAAACGCATTATTCCGGCGCCGCGTGGTATCAACGGGACGTTGAAATCCCCGCAGACTGGAAAGGCAAGCGAATCGTGCTGAAGCTGGAGCGCCCGCACTGGGAGACGCGGCTGTGGGTCGATGGGCTGGAGGTCGGCTCGAACATCAGCCTCTCGACGCCTCATGAATACGACCTTGGCGCAAGCCTGCCGCCGGGCAGGCATCATCTCACGGTCCGGGTGGACAACAGCCTGGTGGTGGACATCGGCGTGAACTCGCATGGCATCAGTGATCACACGCAGGGGAATTGGAATGGAATCGTCGGGCAGATCGAGCTGTGCTGCGATCCGCCGCCCTGGATGGCTGCGGACGGGCTGGCCTGGATCGAGGATCTTCAAGTCTTCTCCTCTTTGTCCCGCAAAAGCGCCAGGGTGCGGATGAACGTCGGCAATCGGACCGGCCAGGCCCTCAGGGTGGCCGTCTCCGTCAGTATCGCTCCCGTCAACAATGTCGCGAGCGCGGCTCCCATTCCTCAACATCACATGGAAGCCTCGATCCCTCCGGGCGGTGAGACGATTGAAACAGAATGCGCGCTCGGCGAAACGGTTTATCCCTGGGACGAGTTCAGCCCAACGCTTTACCGCCTCGCCGTTGCGCTCGATGGCACTCCAATGGGGCGAGTGGTGCGCGCCGGAAAGGAAATCACCTTTGGCCTTCGCGACATATCCACTCAGGGCGCACAGTTGCTCATCAACGGTCGCAAGACTTTCATTCGTGGCACCCTCGAATGCGGCATCTTCCCGCTGACAGGCCATCCGCCGACGGACGTTGAGTCCTGGAAGCGGATCATCCGAGTGGCGAAGGCACATGGCCTGAACCTGATGCGTTTTCATTCCTACTGCCCTCCAGAGGCGGCCTTTACTGCGGCGGACGAGCTGGGGTTTTACTTCCAGGTGGAAACCTGCTGGCCCAATCAATCTACAACGCTCGGCGACGGGAAGCCGGTGGACCAGTGGGTTTATGACGAGACGGACCGCATCGTGAAAGCTTGCGGAAATCATCCCTCGTTCCTCCTCATGGCTCACGGCAACGAGCCCGGCGGGAAAAATGCCGCCGCTTATCTCGCCAGGTGGGTCGAGCATTACAAGGCGCTGGACTCGCGCCGACTATGGACCAGCGGCGCCGGCTGGCCGCAGCTACCGGAGAACCAGTTCCATGTCACACCCGACCCGCGCATTCAGCACTGGGGCGCGGGGCTCAAATCCCGCATCAACGCCCTGCCGCCGGAAACGCAAACCGATTACCGCGAGTATGTCCGGCAGCGCAATGTCCCCGTGATCAGCCACGAGATCGGGCAATGGTGCGTCTATCCAAACTTCGCCGAAATGCGCAAGTACAAGGGCTACCTGCAGCCGAAGAACTTCGAGATCTTTCGTGAGTCGCTCGAAGCCCGCGGCATGGGCGGGCTGGCCCGGCAATTCCTGCTCGCCTCGGGCAAGCTGCAGACATTGTGCTACAAGGAAGACATCGAGTCGGCCCTGCGCACGCCGGGCATGGGCGGCTTCCAATTGCTCGATCTGCACGACTTTCCGGGCCAGGGCACCGCGCTGGTGGGCGTGTTGGATCCCTTCTGGGAAGGCAAAGGCTACGTTACCGCCGAACAATACCGCCGCTTCTGTAACAGCACCGTTCCATTGGCGCGAATGAGCAAACGCGTGTTCACCAGAGATGAAGCGCTGGAGGCAGACCTCGAGGTGGCGCACTTCGGGCCGGAACCGCTGTCGCCCGCTGCCGTGTTTTGGAAGCTGGTGAATGACTCCGGCGCACCGGTGACCAATGGCGGCTGGGGCGTGAAATCCATTCCGGTGGATAATGCCACCGCCCTGGGCCGGATAACGGTGAGCCTTGGGTCTGTGCCCGCGCCCGCGCGCTACAAGCTGGTGGTTGCAGTCGGGCAAGTCCCGCTCGCATCTTTGTCCCGGCGCGGGAATCCCCCGGTCTTCGAGAACGACTGGGACCTCTGGGTGTATCCGCCGCGGGTGGATACGCAGCCGCCGGAGGGCGTGACTATGCTCGAAGCGCTGGACAGCCGGGCGCTCGACGCGCTCGATTCTGGCGGCAAGGTGCTGCTTCTGATCCCGCCCAACCGGGTTCACACCGGCGAGTCCAATAAGGTCGCGCTCGGATTTTCGAGCATCTTCTGGAACACCGCCTGGACCCGGCGCCAGGCGCCCACAACGCTGGGCATCCTCTGCGACCCGAAACATCCCGCGCTGGCAAACTTTCCCACCGAATATCACAGCAACTGGCAGTGGTGGTATCTCGTCAGCAGGGCCAGACCGATGATTCTGGACGATCTCCCGAAGGACGTGCGCCCAATCGTGCGGGTCATTGACGACTGGGTGACCAATCACAAGCTTGCGCTGGCGTTCGAGGCGAGGATGGGCAAGGGCAAGCTCCTGGTCTGCAGCATGGATTTAAAGCAGAACGCGGATTCGAACCCGGTCGCGCGGCAGATGCTTCACAGTTTGCTTGGTTACATGTCCGGCCCGGAGTTCCGGCCGAAGGCAACCTTGAGCCGGGAGGACCTGGCGCGTCTGCTGGTGCGGACGCCGCCATCGAAACTGGTCGCGCTCGGAGCCAGAGTCATCGAGGCTGACAGCGAGGACAGCGCCAATGGCAACCTGGCGGCAAACGCCATTGACGGCGACCCTGTCACGATCTGGCACACACGCTGGCAGCCGCAAGACGACCCCATGCCGCACCATCTCGTTATTGACCTGGGGCGCACCGTCACGCTCAAGGGTCTGACGTATCTGCCGCGCCAGGACATTGCCAACGGGCGCATCGGTGAGTGCGAAATCTATTGCGGCGCGGACGGGACCTCCTGGTCCCTGCCCGCAGCCAAAGCAAGATGGTCCAATACGGCGCAACTCCAGACCGTGCTTTTTCCGGCCCCGTTAGAGGCGCGTTACCTGAGAGTGGTCGCGCGATCCGGGACGAACGGCAAGCCCTTCGCCAGCATCGCGGAGTTGGATGTGTTGACCGATTAGAGCGAATCGCCGGGGCAAGGAGGGGGCGATTGTTTTCTGTTGGCGCAGAGGGGTAATTCTGCTACAGGAATAGAGCAACAATGGCGTTTTGTGTGCAGACAAACGAGCAACTGTGGGCTTTGCCTGCGCGTGTGCTACTGCAAGCCGGGTGTGGCGCCCGGGCAGCGGGCATGCAGCAAACCTGACCTGAACCTATGACACTCTTTCCTGCCCTCGATCCCATCCCGCTGCCAGGGCCAGTCTGGCTGTTCAAGATTCTGCATGTTGTAACCCTCGCGCTCCATTTCGTTGCCGTTGAAATCCTGCTCGGCGGGCTCGCGGTTGCGCTCGTGCTGGCCCTGTCGCGCCGGGGCAGCCCGTCGGCGGCGCTGCGCCTTAACGCCTCCGCCGCTTTGGGCCGCCGCCTGCCGATCGTGATGACGTATGTGATCAACCTGGGTGTGCCGCCGTTGTTGTTCGCGCAGGTTCTCTACGGGCGCGCGCTCTATACCAGCAGTATCCTGATTGGCGTCTGGTGGATTGCGGTGATCCTGCTGCTGATCGGCTGCTACTGGCACATTTATCGGTTCACCGCAAAAATGGACGAGGGCCGCCGGGCGTGGCCAATGGCGCTGATCTCCCTGGCGCTGGCATTGCTGATCTCGCGGATCTATTCCACCAACATGACTCTCATGCTGCACCCGGAAGCCTGGCAGGCGCTTTACGCCTCTTCCGCGGTTGGCGCCCAGCTTCCGGCGGTGGATCCGGCGCTGATGCCTCGCTGGCTCTTCATGCTCGTTGGCGGATTGAGCGCCTGCGGTTTGTATATGATCTGGCTTGCCGGGCTGAAATCCATTGAAACGGGCGTGCGAACGTATCTTTCAGCCATGGGCGGGCGGATCGCGGTGGCGGCCCTGGCCGTGCAGGTGTTCCTGGCCTTTCGGTTTTTCGCGGCCCAGCCGGACGCCATCGGGCAGGCATTGATGCGCGATGCTTATTTTCGCGGCGCGGCGCTCGTGTGGATCACCGGCACGGTCCTGCTTGGCCTGCTGGCAGCCTGGTGCGCTGTTGGCCGGCCCACCTCGCGGCTGCCCGGCTGGCTGGCCCTGGGGCTGGGTCTCGTGACCATGCTCGGGATCGCCACCTGCCGCGATGTTCTCCGTGATGTCACCTTGCTGTCACATGGGTTCAATGTTTGGGACCGCCACGAGGTTTCCAACTGGCCGGTGATCGTTTTGTTCCTGATTTGCTTCGTTGCGGGGCTGGGCTGCATGGCCTGGCTCGTTTCCGTGTTTCGGCGTGCCAAACCTGTTGTCGAGAAATCTGTCTGATGAATACACCCGATTTTTCATTGCCACCCCGGGAACAGGGCGCCGGTAATCGCCGGACCTTCGTTCGTGTCGCAGCCGGCGGCATTGGTTTGTGTTATGCCGCCGCCCTTGGCTATCCCGTTTACCGTTACCTCGAGTCGCCGGTTGAGAAAGCCAGGACCCTGGAAGCCGTTAACGAGGTCACCCTGCCGGAGGCCCGCGCGCTTCCGCCGGGCGCGGCGCTGATGTTCAAGTTCGGCTCTCGTCCGGCCATGGTGATTCATCACCCGGACGATCAATGGGTGGCGCTAATCGCTGTTTGCACGCACCTGGGCTGCACGGTTCAATACCAGGGCGACAAGGACCGGATCTACTGCGCGTGTCACGGCGGCGTTTACAACCCTCGCACGGGGGGGAATGTCAGCGGCCCGCCCCCGAAACCTCTCGAGCGTTTGGAAGTGAAGCTCTCGGACAACGCGGTGGTTGTTTCCCGCCCGCCCAGGACTGCATGAGTTATGAAGCAATTCTACCACTCCATTTATTCGTGGGTTGACGAGCGGCTGGGCCTGGGGGAGATGATTGCCCTGGCCAAACACAAGACGGTGCCCTGGCACGCCCACTCGTTCTGGTATTATTGGGGCGGCCTTTCGCTACTGTTCTTCCTGGTGCAGGCCTTCACCGGCGTCCTGCTCCTGGTCTATTACCGCCCGGGCCCCGAGGCCTATGAATCCGTCCGGCAAATCACTTACGACACGAATTTCGGATGGCTCATCCGGTCGCTGCACTCGTGGGGGGCAAACCTGATGGTCGCGGCGGTGGGCATCCACATGTTCTCGGTTTTCTTCATGAAGGCGTACCGCAATCCGCGCGAGTTCGGCTGGTGGTCCGGCCTGGGGCTCATGGGCCTGGCGATGGTTTTCGGCTTCAGCGGGTACCTGCTGCCGATGGATGAACTCGCTTTTTTCGCAACCAAGGTGGGCCTGGACATCCCCAGTCAATTTCCCGTTCTCGGGCCAAAGATTGCCGCCCTGGTCCGGGGCGGCCTCGAGGTGAATGAGTACACCGTCCAACGCTTCTTCGCGCTACATGTCGTCGTGCTCCCGGCCCTCTTTCTGCCGCTCCTGGGCTTCCATCTTTTCCTGGTGCAGAAGCATGGCAACGCCGTTCCGCCGTCCGAAGAGCTCAAGCCGGCTGCCGAGCGCCGGTCCATTCCTTTCTTCCCCAACTTCATGATGAAGGATCTGGCCGTCTGGCTGATCGCCATCAACCTGCTGGCGCTGGTGGCCGCTCTCTTTCCGTGGGAGCTGGGCCCGCAGGCGGATCCTCTCAAGCCGGCTCCCCTGGGCATCCATCCTGAGTGGTATTTCATGAGCCAGTTCCAGGTGTTGAAGGCCCTGGGCGATTGGATCCCGGGCACGGCCGGGGAGTTTGTCGGCATGGGACTGTTCACGGTCGCGCTGATCGCCTGGCTGCTGGTGCCTCTTTACGATACTGCCACCGCAGGCGGACGCCGGGCGCGCAACGCTACTTACTTCGGCCTGCTTTTCCTGCTGGCCATTATCGTCACAACCATCTGGGGGTACCTCGCCCTGTAAGAAAACCTCAGCTTTTTCGCTATGAACTATCCATTCTGGGATTTTCCACACCTGGGCAGCGGTTGGGTCATCGGGCTCATTGCCATCATTCACGTCATGATCTCGCACTTCGCCATCGGCGGCGGGTTTTACCTGGTGATGGCCGAAATGAAGGCGCGGCGCGAGAATCGCCAGGACTGGCTGCGGGTTCTCCAGGGCCACTCGAAGTTCTTCTTGATCCTTACCGGGGTGTTCGGAGCGGGCACGGGCGTCGGCATCTGGTTTGCCATCGGCCTGGCCCATCCGGAAGCCACCAGCACGCTCATCCACAATTTCGTCTTCGCCTGGGCCATCGAGTGGATCGTCTTCATGGTCGAGCTGACCACCGCCGCGGTGTATTACTACACCTGGAACCGGATCCCGGACCGCTTGCACATCCAGGTTGGCTGGGTCTATGCCATCTTTTCCTTTTTCACGTTGTTCATCATCAACGGCATTCTCACGTTTATGTTGACCCCGGGCCAGCCGTGGCTTGATGCAGCCGGCACGGGCACGGAGCCGCACCGCTTTGTCCAGGCGCTGTTCAATCCGCTGTTCTGGCCCAGCCTGGTGTTGCGCAGTCTCGCCTGCGTCTCGCTCGCCGGCGTCTGGGCGCTGGTCACCTGCGCGCGGATCGACGCCGGCAAATCTCCCGAGACGAAAACGGCGCTCCTGCGCTGGAGCGGCCTTTGGGTGATGCCCTCATTCGCGCTGCTGCCGTTTGCCTTTGCCTGGTATCTCTGGAACGTGCCCGAAGTCCACCGCGCGCTGATGTACCTGGGCGTTTCAACCGTGGGCAGCGGTGTCTTCAGCCAGCTCACACGCACGCTCCTGATCATCCCGTTAAGCTCGGCCAGTATCGTGGCCATCGTTTACCTGTTCGCCTGGCGGTCGCCCGTGGACCTCAAGCTGCGCCACGCCGTCAGTGTGATCCTCCTGGCCCTCATCGCCACGGGCGCCACCGAATACGGACGCGAGATGCTCCGCAAGCCTTACGTCATCGGCCAATACATGTTCTCCAACGGCGTCCGCGTCCAGGCCGTCAGCGCCCTGAACACAAACGGATACCTGGGCGGCTCTCTCTGGACCCGCGCCGTGTCCTCCAATGCCGCCCCCGCCGAGCTGGCGCTGGCCAAAGGCGAAGCCATGTTCCGCGGCCAATGCGCTTCCTGCCACACGCGCGATGCCTATCGCTCCATGAAACGCCTCATCGGCGAGCGCAACCGCGAGGGCATCGCCAGCATTATCAAGATGCTCCACGATTACGAAAAGGACTCCCCCTATCGCAAATACATGCCCCCCCTCGTAGGGCGTCCCGATGAAATCGAGGCCCTGGTGGATTACCTCGCCAGCCTGAATCAAAAGCCCGAGGAATCCCCCGCGCCCGCCGCCCCCCGCTAGGCACGATTCTCACATCGTCCCAGATCCTTTCACCCCGTGAGATGGCGCAGCCCATCTCACTGGGGCATTTTTGTAATCGGGTGTGACAGCTTTTGTCATCCCCCCTGTGGTAACCTTCCAAATGCCCGGTGAAATCTCCCGGCATGAAACGAAAGAAAAACTATGGAAAATGTGATCAAGACCCGGTTGCAATCAGTTCAGTTTGCGGAAGCTCAAATCTACAGGAACATCGCCATCGTGCCGCTCGTCGCCCCGGCGGACGGCGCGTTCCAATACCGCACCCTTGGCGAGGCGCTCGCCGCCTTGGACATCGCCATCACCGAGGTTTCCACCGCCGGCTCGGTCCCCGACCTGCTCGTCGTCAATCGCGCCAATAAAGCTGTTCTCCTCGTTGATGGCGAGGAGCTTGCCGGAGCCAAACAAAACCGGGTCCTGAACTCCTCCATCCTCCTCAAAGAACGTTCCGAGACGACAATCCCGGTCAGTTGCACCGAGCAGGGCCGCTGGGCCTACGCCTCTCAAGCGTTCAGCGAATCCGGCAACGTCATGGCCTACAAATCCCGCTCCCGCAAAACCCGCTCCGTCCAGCGCTCCCTCGAGGCATCGGAAGGCCATAAATCCGACCAGGGCGAAGTCTGGCACAGCATCGCCGAGCTCCAGGTCAATGCCTGCGCCCCATCCCCAACCTCGGCCATGAGCGATGTTTACAAAGCCCGCGAAGCGGATCTGCGCAAGTGCGACGAAATCTTCAGGCCCGTCGCGAACCAGGTCGGCCTGCTCGCCTTCATCGGCGGCGCGCCGGTCGGCGCAGACATGCTCTCGCTCATCGGGGCCTATGCCAGGCTCCACCCCAAACTGGTCCGCAGCTACACCCTCGAGGGCCTTTTGGATTCCCGGCCCGCAACCCCCGGCTCGCAACCGGAGGACTGGACCGCCCGCGCCCGGCAATTTCTCGATGAAATCGCCGCCACCGAAGAACGCCGGTTCCCGTCCGTCGGCCATGGAGCCGATTTCCGGTACCGTTCCCGTTCCGGCCCATCCACCCCGGATCCCCTCTCCGGCGCAGCCCCGGTGAAGCCGGATCAACCCGCCGCCGCCGCCGACCCGGCCCATGCGCGCCTGAGCGGCAGCGCAACCATCTGCGGCGCCGCCCTGGTGCATGAAAACGAAGTCATCCACGCCGCCTTCTTCCGCCTGGACGACCCCGA
>CAYNZC010000013.1:0-54057 GCA_964401575.1 uncultured Verrucomicrobiota bacterium | reverse complement strand
CATACTCCCCCGGATTTGCCCCCGTTTTGCGTGTTTCCCGGTGTTCGAAATACTCCCGCAAGAGTTCCGTTCACACCTCGGCAATCACGATGCAGGCCAGCAAAAGTCGATGACCTTGAGACGTTCTTTTTCGTCGTCATCGCGAGCGAAGCCACAGCCCCAGTCCGTGCCCTCTTGCCGAGATCAAGTCTGACGGCGATTTTCACATTTCCTAAGCAATCCGCGCTTTTCACGGGTAGAAACGCATTTATGACTTTATTCGTGACTTTAAGATTCGGGGGTGTCCAATGAGGGCACGCGGCATTTACAAACTTGAACAGCAGGTTTCTGCAACAGGGAAGGTGTCATGGCTGCTAACCGGCACGACACTGGATGGGAAGCGACTTCGGGAACGCCATGAAACTGAAGCGGAATGCCTGCTGCGGAAGCAAAGCCTAGAACAAGCTGGTGCCATCTGAGCGCCTCAGGCGCGGCGCAGATTACCTATTCGATGACTGCAGCGCATCTGAAAGATGCCGAGCGCGCGGTTCTCACACTGAATACGGGTACGCTCTGCAATGCGGTCCATTACTACAACGACAATTATACGCCGGTTGCCGACAACAAAGCGGTCGCTGACGTATATCCTTTGCTTCTCGCGGCCAAAAGTCACCTTCGGGCAAAGAGCCTTCGTGAGTATCGCTGCGACCTCAAATGCTTTGTTGATGCCCATCCGAGCATGATCATGAGTCAGGTGTCATCCACACTAATAAGGCGCTTCCTTACCGGCTCAGCGCCAATTCCTGGGCATCCGCTAGTGGATCGGCCTTGGTCGATTGCGCGGCAGGGATACCTGCTTAAAGTGATTGCGGGCTTCTTCTCGTGGGCTATAGACGAGGGTTACTGCGGGACAAATCCAACTTCCAAGGTGAAATTGGCGGCCGTCATCAAGGATCAGCTCGACCCTGCCGTCCTGCCACTAGACGACTTGCAGGTGTTGCTGGACGTTGCCTGGGATTATTACGGTGGCATCCATGCAGCATATGTAGTCCTGGCGACTTGGGCGGCCATCCGCCCGGAGGAGGTCAGGCGATTGGAACCGGAAAGAATCAAGTTGGAGGAAGGACATGTCCTGATACAAGGGGAGGGCGCCAAGACTCGTGCACGGAGAGTCGTTTCGCTGGCACCCAACATCATCGCGATGCTTCGAGACCTGAAAGCCCGCGGACTGCTGACTAAAGAGTCACTGAACATTGATCCCATCGCGTGGAGCTATATTCGGACATTGGCTGGCATTAAGGCAGCTGATTCCAATTCGAAGTGGTTATACCTGCCGCCGGAGGAGCGCTTGAAACACCGCGACGTGCCGTTGCGGGCACCTTGCGCCTACGAGGATCTCAAGGAATGGGTGAAGGATGCTCTTCGGCACACGGGAATTTCCCACCACTTGGCCTGATTTCAAAACGAAGGGCAAACGGCCGTGTGGGCAGGGAACAGTCCGAAAGTTATCCACAAGAACTACAAAGGGCTCGTGACGCCGGCAGAGGCGCGTCGATTTTGGACGATGCTCCCGAAGCATCTGACGGCTGCCGGGATCACTGCTGAACTGCCGAGACTGCCCCAACAGCATGCGTGATTTCGTCAAGCTGAGGATTTGGAAACTACATGTCGATGGCCGGAACGGTGTGTTTGCTGGCCGCGCTAATCCCGAGTGTCTGGATTTCGTTATCCGGATCAGCAATAGCGGCTTTGAGGGATTTGGTTATGTAGTAGCTGGATTGACTTAACCCAGCTGCATCCGGGCTGTAGTTCTTGCTTGAGCAGTGAGAGGAGCGAAGGTCTACCGCAGATTCCTTGAGTTTGGGGTCCCAGCCATGCGTATGTTGGCTTTTGCAGCATGGACAGGTGACAGTAACTTGGTTGCCAGAGACTGTACCTTGAATGACCGGGACCTTCTCACCGGAGTTTTCGATAAAATGGCGTCCGTTTTCGTTTGTGGGTAGCGGTTGTAAGCGCATACTACATTATAGCCGCCTGGGGGTGTGGTCTTGGGGAAATACTTTGTCCATTGTGAAAAGAGCCTGAGGCTTGCATCCAAACCCGTCCAAACGGCCGCAAGAAATCTCCAGCTGTGATTTATGTTAAAGGGTCGAAAGTTTGGACACCTGCCGGCTCAAAATGGCGCCCGTTGTGCGTCGCTATCGTATGGCCATGATATAGTGCCGTCGCCGCAATCAATGAATCCTCACAGGTCATCGTGCGATTTTTCCCTTTAAGCTCGGCCAGCAGCTCTTTCCAGCGGACCAACACCGGTTCGGACAACTCCTCGGTTGAGGGAGCAAGTTTCCGGCGCAGGTCGGCAAGCCAGGTGGCAAGGCTGGGTTTGTGCATTGCCGGTGCTCGGTCGAGTCCAAACTGGAGTTCGGCAAAGGATACGACGCTGAGAAAGATGTCGACCTCGTTGGCATTAACCCAAGCCGCCAGTTTGGGCGGAACCTGCTTCCGCTCCAGCAACGACAAAAGGTCTGTGTCGATCAGGTAGCTCACTTGAAGGGGAGGGAGTGCCGCGCTGGTGGCGCAATGGGAGTTGGGCAGCGGGAAAAGAGCTTTAGCAATCCCAGGGCACCGCGCCGCTTTCCCGGTTTGGGGGTCAGCACGATGCTGTTCTTTCCGTCTCGCATGGGGCGAACTTCGACCACCCCTCCAGCCGACAGCCCGGAAGCGTCTCTCCACCACTTTGGAAGCGTACCTTGGCCAACTTTGGAGACCGTCATCGTGTCCAATTCTTTCACGCTTTAAGGATTCCTTAAAACCAGGGTTTTGTCAATGGCTTCCTGTTCCTCCAGGGGCACCTTGAACGGGGGCCGCCGGAGGCTTCGGCGTTCGCGGGCGCGGAACTGCCATCTGGCCATGTGCTCCATGACTTGCCGCGGGCAGAACCAGATCAGCCGACCAACACGCATGAACGGAATGGATCGTCGGCGTTGCTGGTCCCGGAGCCAACGGATACTTGGTCGGCTTGTCTCATCCCAGAGGATTTCCAGCAATCTCGGGCCGCTCACAAGCCGGTCCATTTCGTTTTTGGGGATCGATGTATTGGCTTCTGAATCCGGGCTCATGTTCATGCGGCGAGTTCTTCTCCAATCTCTGACAGGACTTCCCGGGCGAGCACTTTGATCTTTCCACGGAGGCGTCGTTGCGGGATTGGAACGGGAATTTGGTCCGACCGGCGCCAGGTGGCCTCCCATTCCTGCAAGTGTGGTGTCATTGCTGGACAGGCGCGCGGCCACAGGCGCGCGAAGAAAGCGGATTGGAGATCGGAAATCGCTACATCCCCGGTAACGGATTCCGTGGTGGCCAATTCGGGCTGCGGGGTTTCATCGTCGGTGCGCGGATCCCGTGTTACGGAGTAGTGCTTTACGTCATGGACTGCCTTGCGCCGCTCCACTGTCACAAGCGAGTTAATCACGCCGCCCACGTAGTCCATGAAAGCGAGCTTGCTGGCCACGTCGCACGCTCTGGGATGTCGTCCCTGCTTCGCCTCCTCCAACCCCTCCAAAATTGCCTGGAGGGCATCCTGGGCGATATCCTCACCTTCTAATGCGGTCAGCCCGACACGTTTCAAACGCCTGGTGGCGTAATCCGCCAGGTCAGCAAGATCCTCCTGGGTCAGGAGGTTTAATTGATGCACGGTGTCTGTGCCGGCACGTAGGTTCAATTCTGCCATTTGGTGTAGAGTTAACGTGAGAGTTGTGGCAAATTTCCAGCCCGCTTCTGAAAAACAAACGGGAAGCCCCTGAAACCGAATTAGACTGGTAAAATCCGAATGCCATTTGCCTGTCATCTGGCACGGTATGCCGGTTGCGAACGTCCGGAGCAATGAAAGTCCAACAACTTGGACGCACTTTCGTGCAAGTAGTAAACACAGCCAATCAGGTTGGGGTCTATTTGGACCTGTAAATACAGTGGTTTCCCTGACTCACTCAGCGGGGGCATATGAAATTAAGAGCTACAGGAAATGCGAAAGCGCTCCTGAAATTGCATTTTGCGTGCGCCTTTTTGATGTCTCGTTCGTGGCCGTTCACCAGAAAACCCTTGGAAAATGAGTAGATTTGGTCGTGACGTGCTCCCTGATGGAAGATTTAGGCCGTCCAAGATCTTGGACGACTTCCTCAGGAACGGATGCGTGTTTAGTTTCGGAAAAGGCGGCGGATGCTCGGAATTTACTGCCCGGCCTCGATTTGTTCTTTGCTATCATCGGGCATGGTATGCGGGACGTTAGTGCCCGAGGGCAACAAATATCCAATAGATTGGAAATAATCCTAGCCTACGTAGGAAATCTCCAATGCGTTGGAGGGTCTCTGTATTAACTGTGTCCGGGTATTGCAGACACAGAGGGGAAGCGGGCTTCGGCCCGAAATACTCAGGAGACAAATCATCGTGAGGTGGTGCTTTACCTGTGTATGGACATAAAGTCGGCTCAAGTAGGCTCACAACCCGTGCTAGACCCTGCCAAAGGGTGCAACCCGAAAACGTATCCAAACAGCAACGACTTGCACCTCCTTGCACGTAGCGGCACGAACGCCGGTTTCCCAGACACTTTCGAATCCCTTCGCTCGCTCCATTTTTTTATCGAGGCACCCCATCATTGCTTTCAATGAAGTTGTTACCCGTGCCAAAGCTGCGGCCTTACGGTCGTACCCTGAAGGTAATGAGAGCTCCCTTCGTCGTCTCAAAGAAACTGCACAGCTTTCATTTCTGGCTTTTGGCGGAGCCTTGCGGTCGCCGTGCATTAACATAATACATCCTCGCTTCTTCCGTAGTTAGAAAGCCGTCCCGGTTGGCATCCAATCGCTTGAAGGCAGCGTTTGGGAACTCGGCAGGTGTGAGTTTCCTATCGCCGTTCCTGTCGAATTGCTTGAAGCGCTCCTCAATTCCGCCCCCGCGTCTCGTGCTGTTGGTGTCGCCGGTTGTGCCTTGCGTGCGGGCGTCCTGCCGACGCCATTGCGCGGGCATCATCTGTTTGTCCCACGCGGCGTAGGCGGCTTGAAGTTCCTTCAACTTCGCCGGCTCTTTCGCAGCTAAGTCGGTCTGCTCGCCGATGTCGTCTTTGAGGTTGAACAATTCCACTCCGCCGCCGCGCTCTTGCACGAGTTTCCAGTCGCCAAGGCGTGCGGCGTGCTTTTCGCCGGCGCGCCAGAACAAACGGTCGTGCGGTTGGCCGGTTTGTTTCCCGGTCAGGAACGGGAGGAGGTTGACGCCGTCGAGCGGTTTGTCGGTCGGCATCTGCACGCCGGCAGCGGCGAGTGCCGTGGCGTGGCAGTCGAAGCCCATCACCATTTCGCGATAAACCATGCCCGCCGGCAGCTTGCCCTTCCATTGCACGAGGAACGGCACACGGATGCCGCCCTCGTAAAACTGGCCCTTGTAACCGCGCAAGGGGTCGTTGCGCGAGGAGGTCTGCGGCGTCGGCCCGCCGTTGTCGCTGTAGAAGAAGACCAGGGTGTTTTCCTCCTGCCCGAGGCCGCGGACTTTGGTTAGCACGCGCCCGACCGCCTCGTCCATCGCCGTGAGCATGCCAGCGTAGGTGCGACGCGTGCCAGCGAGGTCCGGGAAACGCCCTGCATATCGGTCCGGAGCCTCCATCGGCAAGTGGACGGCATTGAAGGCGACATAGAGGAAGAACGGCTTGTCCTTGCTGCGGTCGAGAAACGCGACGGCCTCCCGCGCGAAAGCGTCGGTGAGGTGTTCCTTTTCGTCTTTCACCAACACGCCGTTGCGGATGATGGGGTCGTTCTCGCGCGGGTTGTCGGGCTCGTAGCTGCGCGCGCCGCCCAGAAAGCCGAAGTGGGAATCGAATCCGCGCTCGTGCGGGCGCAGGCCCTCTTTGAAACCGCTGTGCCATTTGCCGACGATGCCGGTGGCGTAGCCGGCGTTCTTGAGTCGTTCGGCCAGCGTCGGTTCGGTGCGGGGCAGGCCGAAGTTCTCCGCCGCGAGCCGCTCCGGTCCCGAGTTGTACTCGAAGCCAAAGCGATGCTGATAACGCCCGCTCAGCAGTCCCGCGCGCGATGGCGCACAGACGCAATGGTTCGCGTAGCCGTCAGTGAACCGCACGCCGTTCGTCGCAATCGAGTCAATGTTAGGAGTCGGGATGTCCTTGCATCCATTGACGCCAATGTCGGCATAACCGAGGTCATCGGCGAGAATGATGATGATGTTGGGCTGTGCCGAAAATGACGAATGAGGGATGACGAGTGACGAAATGGTGAGCAGGGAAAAGAGGAGCGGTTTCATGATGAAATGGTGCCGTTTTGTGCTTATTGCTTTGCGTGATAGACTGGCTGGGGCGTCGAAAGGGCCACGGCCACGGTTGCCGAATTTGGGGCATAACCCGCCTGGGTCGTCCCGCCGAAATTCACCGTGATCGTGACCTCGCCGGTTTTGGGATGGAACGTCGTCCGCTGAACGAGCCTGTCTTCGCTCAGGCATGCGAAACGCGTCAACGGCGCGGTTGCCAACTCGCGGTGGAGCGGCCCCCAAAAGGCCAAATGCCGCAGAATGCGCTCGCGCCGCTTCGGCCAGGTTTCCCGGTTGAGGTGATACATGGGCGGCACCATGTAGAGGATTTCGAGCAACTCCCTGGTGTTCTCGACATCCTGGAGCTTCAAGGAGTCAAAACTCCAGTGATGAGTGGCAATGAGTTCGTCGCCGAGCGCAGCCTGGTAAAGCGGAATGCGAACCGCGGGATCAAAATACGGCACCTTCAGCGAGGGAGGAAGCGTGACCGGCTTGAACGATTGATCCGGGCTGTCCGGCGGGTAAAAACGCCCAAGGTAATGTGGGCTTTTCGCGTCCCTGAAGGAAAGGGACAGATGGCCGATATACGGTGTGTGAACTCCGTGGCCAAAGTGAATCACGTCGGCGAACAGCACCGATCCCCCCTCGCTGCCGACGACCATCCGGTGCTTCGACTCCAACCACGCCAGCCGCTGCCGGCGCAGTCTTGTGTCCTCGCTTTTGGTAGCCGGATGCTCGCGGCTGAAATCCTCGAAGCACTCGGCGGTGGCGTCGCAATCAATGAACCAGGCGGAGTATGGGGCTTGCCTGACAATGCGGTTGACACGCTCTTGCACATAGGGCCAGGCGGCTTGGGGCGAGAAATGATAGCCCCGTTTCTTGAATCCCTCGTGTCCCGATCCATCGGCGTTGATGACCCGGCCTTGTTGGTAGGCTGCGGCATCGAACTGGGCGGTCTCCCAAGTGTCGTTGGGACCGGCGGTTGGCAAGTGGACGGAATGATAGGAGTCGTAGGGACCAATCAGGAAGCCAAGCTTCTCCGCGTGGGCCACAACATCCGGTCGGAATGACCGGCCATACAAGTCACTCAACAGCAGCAGCGCCCGTTCAATGCCCGCGTCGTGGAGCGAATCCAGCAGGGGCTTGGACAGTCCGTCACCCCAGGAGTCGGACGGATTGACGTAACTTCCGTAAGCCGCCACCAGCGCCTGCTGATTGCGCCGAATCACTTCCGCAGCCGGAACATCGGGGCCTAGATTCAGGAGGTCATTTCCTGACAGCACCGTATCGATGGCGCCAGCCAGGCTGCCCGTCAGGTAGTCCATTGGCCACTCCGCCGCCGCCAGTTCTTGCAGGGCGGAGCGTTGGTCAGGTGGAAGGAGTTTCACCAGGTTGCCGCCGAAGCTTTCCGGGGCCGCGCTGCGCAGAGCCTTGGCGAACGGCACCCATTTGTTCCTTGGAACGTCGTGCTTGCTAAATAGCGCCGGTCCCCAAAGGTAAAAATGGGGCGCGCCCGGCAGGCGTTTCACTTTATCCAGATCCGCCATTTTCTTTTCGAGCGAACGCGCACGCGGGATGGCGCCAGTATTGGTGGCGCTGAGGCGCCATTCGCGAAAGGCTCGGGCGGCTTCCAATAGATCAGACCCCCGGCGCACTCCGACAATCTCGCATGGCGCGGCTTGGTGACGGCCCTTGGGGAAGGAATATCGGATGCCGATTCGGTCTTGCACGATCAATTCCGCGTAGTGCGGCCAGGGCACGATGACAACCAGCGTTTGATTGCTGTATCGCAGCCCCAGGACCGGCAGGTCCAAAAGAGACCATGGGGAGCCATCCCGAAGCCAGCGCATCAGGTCTGAGCGCGAGGCATCCACGACCACTCCGGCGGAAATCGGCAGGACATACTCAGTGGCTCCCGCTGGCAGCCACCAGGTAAACTCTCCTGATTCGCCAATCTCGGACTGAAACGAAACGGGTTTGTCCGTCATATCCTCAAAGCGAAGCTCTCTCCCTTCGGGTTGGGCGGGCTGATTGGTGATGACGGGGTCACCCGTGCCGGCGGGGGCCTGCGCCGCTGAACCAGCCAGACCTTGCGCGACTATCCACCCCGCGCCGTCGATTCCTCGGGGCAGCAGGCCCGAAAGCAAAACCGAGCAGATAAACACGAGCCCTAACTTCATGGCGCGAAGATTATCATCTTGGTGCGAGAGGAACAACGCAGCTGCGCACACTTACTGGCATGATGGAGTTCATCTTGTCTGCGGTGCCCATTTCCCCGTTGTTGGGTTCAAATCAAGGGACTGGTCCGCCTTCACACCAGCGAAGGTCGCGGTCTTGCCGTTGGGGAGCGCGACCTTCACGTCCACTTTGCTTTGCTTGCCAAGGCCGAAGTGGGCTTCCAGCGCGCCGCCGCTCTTGTAGCTGTGGTTGCTGTGAATCCAGCGGTATTGCTTCTTGCCGACGGCGGTCAGTTCGACGCGTGCGCCGATCAACTCGGCGTCTTTCACACCACTGAAACGCAGGCGCAGCCAGTGGTTTTCCTTCGCGCCGTGCTCACCGGTGTTCCAATAGACCTTGCTCTCGTATCGCGCCGAACTCGGAATTGACCTGAACCCATATTTGTATCGCGGCCATGCACTCGCATTTCCGAACACCTTTAGAATGGCATGGACAGGTCTGACTCGCTTGTATAGCATCAAAACGTTGGTTTATGGGGTCTATGATCAACCAGCATGTTCTGGTGCTCAACCGCCTGTGGCAGGCGGTGAATGTGTGCACAGCGCGACGCGCCCTGACCTTGCTTTTTCAAGGCCACGCCCAGGCTGTCCTCGGACGCGAGGACGGCTCATTCCAAACGTATAACTTCCGCGAATGGCATGACATTTCCCAGCAGGAACCGGGGCCGGAGTGCGTCCGGACGGTGTCCTTTCGCATCCGCATTCCGCGCGTCATCCTGCTCCTGGTCTATGATCATATGCCCAAGAAGGAAGTGAAGTTCACCCGGCACAATATTTTCGAGAGGGACAAGAACACTTGCCAGTATTGCGGCAAGACCTGCGATCGAAAGGATTTGAATCTGGACCATGTGATCCCGCGAGACAGCGGCGGGCCCACCACGTGGGAAAACATCGTCTGCTCGTGCGTCGAGTGCAACACGCTCAAGGCCAATCGTACGCCCCGCGAGGCGGGAATGACTCTCATCCGCAAACCCAAGCGGCCGAAATGGCGTCCGTTTGTGCAGATCAATTTCACCCTGCACCGGCACGATAGTTGGAAACACTTCATTGACCTGGCCTACTGGAATGTCGAGCTGGGCGAGGATGTTTAGGACATGAATTTTGCCTTTAGGACGGCCTCCTGAACCCTTAGGCTTGCACCATGGCTTTGTTCCAGATCATTTTCAACCCGACCAGCGCCGCCGAACTGGCCCGCATGCCGAAGGAATTGCAGTTGTATATCCTCGGAGAGTTCCGCGGCCTCCCGCAACAGGTGCATACCAAGGCGGATGAATTCGGGAAACTGGAGCGCAACGGACGAGTGCTGCACCGCTTCAGGGCGGGCGACTACCGCGTCTATTTCGAGCGGCACGACCTCGGACTGGTCATTCACAGAATCCTGAACCGGCACAGCCTCAAGGACTTTTTCTACCGGTCCGGCATCAAAATCCACGAGGACGAAGCGCTGCAGGAAAACCCGAGGTTCTGGGACCTTATCGAAGGAAAGAAGGCGTAGCCCCGGGGGGCATCACCCTCAATCCCGCGCGGCGCCCGGCTATCGGGACCTGCCGCTCTCCAAACTCCCGCCGCCGGGCCGGCCGCTCAGACTTCGTAGTGCGCCACAACCTCGATCTCGACGCTCGCGCCCTTGGGCAGCGCAGCCACCTGGATGGTTGAACGAGCGGGGAAATCGCGGGTGAAATACTTCCCATAAACCTCGTTCATCGCCGCGAACTCCCCCATATTCGTAAGGAAAACGGTGGTCTTCACAACATCAGCGAAGGTCAGGCCCTGATCTTCAAGTATCAACTTCACGTTCTCCAGCACCCGTTCTGTCTGCGCTTTCACATCGCCGGACGCCAGGTTCCCCGTCGCCGGGTCAATCGGAATCTGCCCCGCGCAAAACAACAGGTTCCCGGCGCGCACGCCATGGTTGTAGGGTCCCACCGCCACCGGGCTCTTAGCCGGCTTTATAATCTTCTTTGCCATATTTGGTTCATCGCCTAAAACTGCCGTTCACGCAAGCGGCGGCTTTTCCAGGTGCCATCCCGTAGCGTCCTGGTAGGCCCCCGCAACCCGCAAAATAGTCTCCTCCCCGAACGGTTGCCCAAGAATCTGCAGCCCAATGGGCAGGCGCGGACTCCGGGTAAAACCGCACGGCACACTGATGCCGCAAATGCCGGCAAGGTTCGCCGAAATGGTAAATATATCCATCAGGTACATCTGCAAGGGATCATCCGTCTTCTCCCCGATTTTCCATGCGGCCACCGGAGAGGTCGGGGTCAGCACCGCATCCACCTTCTCGAACGCGGACAGAAAATCTTTCCGGATAAGGGTCCGAACTTTTTGAGCGCGCAAATAATAGGCGTCGTAGTAACCGCTGCTCAGCACGTAGGTGCCAAGAATGATGCGCCTTTTGACCTCCCGGCCAAAGCCCGCCCCTCGCGTCTTCGAATAAAGCTCGATCGGATCGGCCCCGTCCACACGTTTGCCGTAGCGCACGCCGTCAAACCTGGCCAGGTTGGCGCTCGCCTCTGCCGTGGCAATGATGTAATAGGCCGCAATGGCATATTCGGTGTGCGGCAGGGAGATTTCCACAACCTCCGCGCCCAGGCCGCCCAGCACGCGCACAGCTTCCTCCACAGCCGCCTTCACCTCGGCATCCAGTCCGCCCACCATATACTCCCTGGGGATCCCAAGTTTCAAACCTTTGACGGATCGGCCAGCAGCCGCCACAAAATCCGGAACAGGCACGGGAACGCTGCTCGAGTCTCTCGCATCCGCGCCGCTCAGCACTTTGAGCATCAGGGCGGCGTCCCCCGCGTTCCTGGTAATGGGCCCGATCTGGTCCAGTGAGGACGCGTAAGCCACCAGCCCGTACCGCGAAACCCGCCCGTAGGAAGGCTTCAGCCCCGTGCAGCCGCAAAACGCCGCCGGCTGCCGGATGGAGCCCCCCGTGTCCGACCCGAGCGCCGCAATGCACTCATCAGCCGCCACAGCCGCGGCGGAACCGCCGGATGATCCCCCCGGCACATGCGCCGTGTCCCACGGGTTTGCCGTCGTTTGAAACGCCGAGTTCTCCGTCGAGCTCCCCATCGCAAACTCATCCATGTTGAGCCTGCCAAAGATCACCGCGCCGGCTTCGCGCAGCTTCGTAACCACGGTCGCATCGTAAGGAGAAATAAAATTCCCGAGAATCTTCGAGGCGCAGTTGAGAGGCTGACCCTTGATGGCGATCACATCTTTTAACGCAATCGGCACCCCCAGGAGAGGTCTGGATTTATCACCGGCTCGCAGCGCGGCGTCCGCCTGCCTGGCCTGCGCCAGCGCATCCTCCCGATCATGGCTGATAAAGGCTTTCACCCGGCCATCCACTCGTGCGATCCGCTCCAGGCAGGCGCGAGTGGCCTCCTCGGAGGAGACTTCTCCCCGGGACAGCCTGGCGGCAAGTTCCGAAATCGTAAGCGTGTTCAGCATCGACGCAGCCTAGTTTGGTGCACCAACACGGACTGTCAACAACGCTGCTGGGGCTTTTTGCCTTTCATGACGCATCCGGGCCAATACACTCCCCCAATGATTCGCCCGCTGTTTCTCTCATTGCTCGCGAGCGCCTCTCTCTGCGGCGCCGCCGATACCAACTTCTTCCCCATCATGGCCTGGAACTGGGCGCCAAACGACCCGGCAGTCCTCAACAAAATGAAGGAGGCCGGCCTCACCGTGGCGGGTTTCGTCGCTCCCAGCACGCTCGACGCCTGCCACGCCGCGGGACTGAAGGCCATCGTCTCAGACCCGCGCACGTCGAACTACGACTGGGCCGGGAAAGTGGACCCCATCGCCGCCAGTAACAATGTGTTCAAGCTCGTGCAGGAGGTCGGGCAGCACCCGTCGGTTATCGGTTACTACCTCCGCGACGAGCCGCCCGCATCGTTTTTCGGCGGCCTCGCAGTCGTGGCAGACCTGGTCCGGCAAATGGCCCCAGGCAAATGGCCTTACATCAACCTGTTTCCCGATTATGCAAGCAACGAGCAGCTCGCCGCATCGGGCTACGCCGATTACGTCGAAACGTTTATCGCCGCCTGCAAGCCCCCTATCGTGAGCTACGACAACTATTCGCTCATGGATGACGGCTCGATCCGCAACAATTACTGGTCGAACCTCGAGTCGGTCAGCGCAGCGGCGCGCAAACACGAAATCGACTTCTGGAATATCGTGCTCGCCACGGCACACTTCAATTACCGCGAGCTTTCGCATGCGGACTTCCGCTTCCAGGTCTATACCACCCTGGCATACGGCGGCAGAGGCATCTCTTACTTCACTTATTTCGCTCCGCAGGTCGGGAATTATCGAATGGCGCCCGTGGACCAGTTCGGAAACGTAACGCCAAACTGGCACTTCATGCAGAATGTCAACCTGCAGGTGCAGAAGCTCGCGCCAACGCTCCTCCAGTTAAAATGGACCGGGGCATATCATTTCAACCCCGTCCCCGCGGGATCGAAGACGGCGCCGGCAGATAGCATGATCGCCGGAGTGGCGGGCGACAACGCGCTCGTCGGCGAGTTCATGCATCGGGATGGCTCGCGTTACGTGATGATCGTGAATAAAGACCTCCATCGCTCGCGGCCATGTGCCCCATCGTTCAGGACACCGCCGGGAAGGCTCCGGCAGGTCTCGCCATATACCGGCGCCCTCACAGCGTTCGAGGGTGAGTATGTCTGGATGGCCCCGGGACAAGGCGTGCTTCTGAAGGTCGAGTGACTCCGCCCGGACCCCTCGCTCACCATGGGTCGCTTGTTGCCGCTTCGAGTCGGCTCCGTCTATCGCGTTTTCGCCTTGAACCCCCGGGGCGGACGGCTCGAGAGCTGCACAAAGGCCTCTTTCACGCGTGCAATCTGCACTTCGTTCAGCGTCAGGTACCGGTCCCGCCCGCTCGCCGATGGCACAAACTTCGTGAAACCATCCGCCTCAACGGTCACAGAACCCGGCTCGGACAAACCAAAATAGCCTCGCTCGGGATATACCGCGTAAAGCACGCTGGTCAGATCCCACGTGGGCCGCTCGTGCGGTGGCGGTTCGTAAAGGTAATAGGCCTCGGCCACGGGATGATGCAGCACGTAACTGTAATCCTGCCGGATGCTCGAAGCCGGGTAAGGCACAACCCGGCCAATCTCATGACCGCTCCAGACAATCGGCGTGGGCCATTCCGCCGAAACCTTTTTGGCAGCAGGCAGGTCCTTGATGACGTTATACTCGCACCGGTGTTCTCCCGGATCAAACCCTCCAGCCATCACGGAGAGAAGCCGCACTTTCCGGCGCACCAGTTCCCGGCCCGTTAACGGCGAAATCTCGTCTCCCGGCGTCTCCAGCAACACCGCAAGATTCGAAAAGTAACCCACCTGAACCATCACGATCGATTGATCCGGCTGACTGCTGAGAATCTTGCGAAGGAGCTGGTCCGCAAATGGAACCTGGGAGCTGCGTTTGACTCTGTGCGGATACAGAACCTTTCCCTTTTTCCGCGCCTCGATCATCGCGAGGAACTTTCCGGGCGGGTCCTTCAATTCCTGCCGGGTGATTCCCATGGGCACAGGACGTCCGTAAAACCGGTTAATCGCATCAATCAAGGGCACCGCAAGCTCGCTCGGTTTGGTGCATGTCACGGCCAGCAGTTCGCAATCCGCGCGATCCGCCAGCGCATGTATGATCGCCAGCGCCAGCACGTCATCCACATCATTCCCAAGGTCTGTGTCGAAAATGATCCTGATCGGCTCGTCCTTCGGCGGGATCGCCGCATGCGCAGGGCTGGCCCCCGATATGCAGATACAGACTGCGGCAAAAATGGAGGCCAGATATCCGGGTTGTGTGAATGAGGTTGTTTTGTTCATAAGCAACGAGCAACGCCGATCCTGTTCTCGGCACATCTCGCGTCATACTTTTGTGGCGGGCAGCGGGTTCGACAAGCTTTTTATGTGGTCCCACGGCATCTCCGGCCCCGCCTGCCTGTCAAAACAACAGCCGCAGCACAGCGACAAGGGTGAGGCTCAGGGCAAGCAGTTCAAACACTTTTTGATTCATCTTCTTCAGCAGGAATGGCCCCAGGAGGGTTCCCGGTATCATCGGCAGCAACAGCAGCGCGTCCAGGCCGAGAGATTGCGGCGTAATAAGCCCCAGGCCCACGCTAAACGGCACTTTGAAAAGGTTCACAAACAGGAAAAACCACGCGCTGGTGCCGATGAACGTCAGCTTCGGCAGGCGCACCGCCAGCAGGTAAATGATCATCACCGGCCCGGCAGCGTTGGCCACCATCGTCGTGAAACCCGCCAGAAAACCCGCCACACCGCCAAACCACCATGAGTGCGGCAACGCTCCGTTCAGATCCGATCCTTTGCGGTCACGCCAGATTTGCAGCCCCACCATGACCAACAGGATCACACCAATGATTTTTTCCACCTGCGCGTTGCTCACGCGGTTCAGCGCCAGCGCCCCGGCAACAATCCCGGGCACAACCCACGGAAACAGCTTCCACAGGTGCGACCAGTCCGCATGTTTGCGGTAAATCGAGACACCGATGAAATCCCCGGCAATCAGCAGCGGCAGCAGGGCGCCGGTGGATTCGCGCGCAGGCAGCGCATTGGCAAAGAGCCCCACCGTCAGCACGCCCAAACCGGGTACGCCCGTTTTAGACATGCCCGTGGCCAGGGCGCCCAACGCCAGCAACATCCATTGCCATGCGGAAAATTCCATCCGCCCAACCTAGTGAAATCGCAAACGCTGATGAAGAAAAATAGGTCCTGACACGTGTGCCGCTACAGGTGCCGCAGGCGGCATGAGCGCCCGCCCCCTCTGCGCTTGCTCCCGACCCCGCCTCTTAACCGGCCATTTGCTTCAGATCAGCCCGCGCCTTCGGCAATGATGCGGGATAATGCTCCTGTATCAGGGCAATAAGCCGCTCGCGGATTTCGCAGCGCAGGTCCCAGGCTTTGCTCGAATCGGCAGCCGTCGCCAGCACTCGAATCTGCATCGCACGCTCCGTGGCTTCTGTCACTTGCAGGTTCCAAAAACGGCGATCCCACGCCGCACACGTCTCAATGATGCCACCAATCTCCTGGCGCAGCCGGTTGATCGGCAGGCTGTAATCAACCCAGATCATGACCGAGCCCAGCAGGCTTGCAGATACTCGAGTCCAGTTTTGAAATGGCTTTTCTATAAAATGACCCAGCGGCACCACGAGCCGGCGCTCATCCCAAATGCACACAACGACGTACGTCAGGGTAATCTCCTCAACCCTTCCCCATTCGCCCTCAACGATCACAACATCATCAATGCGTATCGGTTGCGTCATCGCCAGTTGAAAACCCGCGAAAAGGTTTGCAATGGTTCTTTGGGCCGCGAACCCGACAATAATCCCAAGCACACCAGCCGAGGCAAGGATGCTGCCACCCAACTGACGCACCTGCTCAAACACCATCAGCGCCGATGCAACAGCGAAAATCCCGATCAGCACATATAGTGTCTTGCTGAGCACGCGGATTTGAGTATGCACTTTTCGCGCCTCAAGATTATCCCTCACGGTGATGTCGTGCTTCGCGAGGATGAACCGCTCGAGCGTGCCTACGGAGCGAAACAACACCCACGAAATTGCCCCTATAATCAGCAGACTGCTGCCTTTGCTGAGCAAATGGTCGAAACCCGGAGGCAGATGAAACGCCGGCAATGCCAGGATCAATGCCATCACAGGTACCACCATCCGGGCGCAATTCCCCAGCACGGCAACAATAAAATCGTCCCATGTGCTGGCGCTCTTGCGGGTCAGGGCCAGCAGCCGGGCTTCAATGGGCGCGATCAGCCGATACGCCAGCCAGATCAGGGCAGCCAGCAGCACCACGCGCAACATCCGCTCGAACCATTCAGCCAGCCACGGTCCACTTCCCATTCCCGACGCCATCCGGGGGATGATCGGCGCCGCCAGCAACTTTATGCTGAACACCCAAAGTATGGCATACAACGGTTTTGCCACCGCTACCCAGAACGAATACAGAACACTGTGCTCACCCGAAGGTGTGCGCCGTTTTCCAGCGTGAACGCCATATAGCAGGAACGCAATATGAATAGCGGCAACCAGCAAAAGCCATACCCCCGCTGCCAGCAGGTCCGCCCACGACAAGGAGCCAACCACATGCTCTTCAATGCCGGAACCAAAAATCCCAATAAGGATGCGAGTCAAAAAATCATTCATTAAGTATTTCCGTCTTCCTCGTGTTACGTGTAAGCGCCAGTATCCTGGCTTTATGAACTCTCAGCCGAACCCAGCAACGCGGCTGACACGGAATTCTATTGGCAAGGACCATGCCAAGTGGCCGCCCCGGAGAAAAGTCGCCCCTTCAACGCGTTTTCCGGCGGCAAATGCCGCATCCTCAGAACAAATGTGGAATAAAGTGTGCCATCGCTGGGTTCCTATTGACCACACGACTGCGGACCGGCGGCTTCGCGGCACAGGATTTGAAACTCTCGCTTGTTAACAAACATCCGGGCAGGGCGCTTTGCGTTTCACACGCAATCGTCTCGCTGCCACGCCGCGTTTCCCTCAAAAGTCCGTGCTTGTGCGGAACCAGTGACGCGTGCGGTTGCAGAAGTTGCATACTGAAAGCATCACGGGAACCTCCACCAAAACACCCACAACGGTTGCAAGGGCGGCGCCGGAGCCGGGGCCAAACAAGGTAATGGCCACGGCAACCGCCAGTTCAAAAAAGTTGCTGGCGCCTATCAATGCGCCGGGAGCGGCAACGTTGTGCGGAACTTTCAACCAGCACATCAGCATGTAGGTCAGGCTGGAGTTGAAATAGACCTGGATCAGAATCGGCACCGCAATCAGCACCACCGCCACCCGGCGGGATGTCAGGTTATCAGCCTGGAAGGCGAAGATCAGCACCAGTGTCAGGAGCAGCGCCACCATCATGACAGGTTGAAATCTCGGCAGGAAACGCTGCTCGAACCACTCCGTTCCATGCGTTTTCAAAAGTGTCCTTCTCGTAAGCCAGCCAGCCGTAAGGGGCACCACAATAAATACAACCACGGAGGTGATGAGAACCTTCGCAGGCGCCACAACGTTCGCAATGCCTAACAGGAACATCACTATCGGGGCGAACGCCACCAGCATGATCAAATCATTCACCGCCACTTGCACCAGGGTATAGGCCGGATCCCCATCGGTCAGGTAAGACCAGACGAACACCATGGCGGTGCATGGCGCAGCGGCAAGGATGATCAACCCGGCCGTGTATTGCTTCGCCATTTCCGGGCTGATCCACGCCCCAAACACATGTTGCATGAATAACCAGGCAAGCAATGCCATGCTGAAGGGCTTCACCAGCCAGTTCACAAACAGTGTGATCATCAACCCCCTCGGCCTTCGAGCCACTCCTCCAATCGCCCCGAAATCCACTTTCAGCATCATGGGGTAGATCATCAGCCACAGAAGAATTCCAATGGGAACATTCACCTGAGAGCCCCTGCCAAACTCCAACTGGCTCAGCGTCGCCGTTGCTCCAGGAAGCAATTTCCCGAAAGCCACGCCCACAACCATGCAAAGCAATACCCAGATGGTCAGGTACCGCTCAAAGAACGCCAACCGCTTCCGCGGAGCATCTGCAACAGGCGTCGCAGGAACGGTGTCGGATTGGGACGTCATCGAAATTCCGCGTTCCCCGGTTCAACAGCAGCTCCCAGGCGGCACCCGCACCCGGATTTGTCCCCGTACTCTGCCTTGGAACTAGGGGCGGCAAATCCGTCTTCCGAAATCTTCCGAACCGGTCCTCCAGCCGGCTTTCGCGCTGTGACCTCCAGGCTCGTAACATAGTCGCTCGGTTTGGCTCCCGGGGGCAGTTGATCCATAATCTTCCGATATAGTGGATCCTGCCAATCCACCATTCCTTCCACGTAGGCCGTTTTCGACTTCAGGCAAACGTCAACCAGGCCCGACTCCGCAGCCATTCGCTCAGTCTCGGAGATCAGCACCGCGCCCGCAATACATCCCACCAGCGCCTCAATCATGTTCATCACACCGGGGGGCAGAGGCTTGAGTAGCGCCAGGTCGGAGACTGCCACACGCCCCCCCGGCTTCAACACGCGCACAATCTCACGCCAGACCTGGGGCTTGTCTGGTGAGAGATTGATGACACAGTTCGAAATCACCACGTCCACGCTGGCATCCGCCACAGGCAGGTGCTCAATCTCGCCCAACCGAAACTCCACATTGTTGAGCCCGCTGGCCTGGCGGTACGACTCCGTGTTCTTCCGCGCCCTGGCAAGCATCTCAGGCGTCATGTCCACGCCGATGGCTCGCCCGGTTTCCCCGACTTTTTTTCCCGCAATAAAAACATCAAACCCGCCGCCACTGCCGAGATCCAGAACCATTTCGCCGGGCTTCAGGGCAGCCAGGGCGTTCGGATTACCGCAGGATAACCCCATGTTGGCCCCATCGGGCAGCGCTGCGAGTTCCTCCGCCGAATACCCCACGTGTCGCGCCAAAGCCTCGGGATTCACTGGTGTGTCCTTGGAGCCGCAACACGTCTTTGATGGTCCGCAGCAGGAGTTCCTGCTTTGGGCAATATCCCCATATCCCTCGCGCACTTTCTGCCGCACCGCTTCAACATCCATAGGCTTCGTCGAGTCCATCATTTCTCTTCCTTTCCTGCTGATCGTTCCAGTCCGCTCCCCGCCCGCGCCCCCGCGCGAGACAATCGCGCCTCATCGCTCCGTCCAGCCGCATAGGCCTCGAACACCCTCTTGATTTCGTCCCGAACACGCCGGAACTCGCGCAGTTGCTCATTCTCCGTCCCCGTCGCCCCCGCGGGATCGTCAAAACCCCAATGGTAACGGTTCACCTGCCCGGGAAACACCGGGCACGCCTGGTCCGCATTGCCGCATACGGTGATGACCGTCTCCACATCCTGCTTCAAAAACTCGTTCAGGTGCTTCGACCGGTGATCCGAAATATCGATTCCGATCTCGGCCATCGCTTTCAACGCGAGCGGATGCACATACCCTGCCGGCTTCGATCCGGCGCTCTGCACGTTGTACCCCTCTCCGAGAGCCCGCTGCAGGATGCCTTCAGCCAAATGGCTTCTGCACGAGTTGCCCGTGCAGAGAATCAAAATCGTGGGCTTTTTCATCTGCTGCATTGTCGTTTGCACAAATCGCGCGGGTCCATCTTGAGAACCTTTCTCAAGATTTGCGCATCCTGTTCAACCCGGGGCTCTCGACCAGCCGCCCGCGATATCCATTGAATCGCCCTCTTCACCGCAGCGGGAGCGTCACCCCGCGCCAGCCGAAAATAAATCCACCGGCCCTCTTTCCGGGAATCCACCAGGCCGGCCTGGAAAAGAATGGACATGTGTTTCGACATCGTCGAGGGCGCCAGGCCGAAAAGCTCGGTGATCTGGCAGGCGCACAGCTCCCCGGCCCGCAATGCCAGCAGCACACGAACCCGGTTCTCGTCCGAGAGCGCCTTTGTAATCTTCATCAGTGCGCGCATTTTATTGTTCTATTATTCGCCAAACAACGAAACAATGAATACATCGTTCACCGATTCTTGTCAATACCACCTCTGTATTCCCTCTGCGATCTGCGATCGGCGGTTAATCCCTCAACAGGTCCGTCAGGCCGGAGTGCCTCTCCGCAGTGCGCTGAATTGCCGCCGACAACACCGAAGGTTCGCAGAATATCCGCACGGTTTTCCGGGCCCTGGTCAGCGCCGTATATACCAACTCCCGCGTCAGCATGGGATTCTCCTTGTCCGGCAACACCAGCAGAACGTGGTCATACTCCGAGCCCTGGCTCTTATGCACCGTCATCGCATACGCGGTCTCATGCTCCGGAAGGCGTTCTCGCGCAATGGCGCGCAGGTTCGTGGCTTCATCCGGAAAATGCACGAGGGACGCGCCGCTCAGCGTGCTCCAGAAAACTCCGGTATCACCGTTGTAGAGCTTCAAAGTGTAGTTGTTGGCGCTCACCATGACCGGTTTGCCGGGATAAATCCCGGCCCGGATTCTGGGCGCGAAAGAGGGCATCTTTTCGGTCAGAATCTCCTCAACAAGCCGGTTGATTTGCTGCACCCCGAAACCCCCCTCACGCACAGCACACAGAATCCGGAACTTGCTCAACGCCTCAAGCGCCTCCCCGGGCGATGCCGCCTGCAGCACCGGCAAATAATAGCTTTGCACAAGGCGTTCCAGGGCCGCTTTCATACCGTGCGGTTTCGGCAGCGATTCCCATGCAATCGGAACCCCACCCGCCCCGCTGGATTGCAGCGCCCCCCGAACCTCCTCGTGCGCGCCGGCATTCACCTGCGCGCTGATGCTGTTCAGAACCGCTGCGCCGCCGGTGCGATGGTTCACTCGGAGCTGGACAATGGCGTCCGCGATCCTGGCCGTCGTTTTTCCGGTGTCTTGCTCAAGCTTCTCGCCGGTTTGTTCGCTATAGGCCGCGCAGAATGCCCGGCTGAACCGGTTTATGTTCACACCCCGGCAAATGTCCGCAAGCACACTGCCCGGGTCCACAGGCGGCAACTGGTCCTTGTCTCCAACCAGAATCAGCCGCGTCCCCTCTTGCTTGAAGGCGGCAAGCAGACGCGCCATCAGCGACAGGCTCACCATGCTGGCTTCATCCACCACCAGCACATCCACCGGCAACGGGTTTCCCGCATCGTGCCGGAATGCCGTCGAGCCCGGAACAGCTCCAAGCAAGCGGTGCAACGTGATGCCCAGTTTCTCCGCCTGCAAACGGATCTTCACATCCTCCCGGCAATCCAGACTGGCCAGCGACTGCGCAAGGCTCTCCTGCAATCGCGCCGCAGCCTTCCCGGTCGGAGCAGCAAGCCTCACCCGGAGCTTCTCCGATCCCGGCTGCTCCAGCAACAAGGCCAGAATCCGCGCCACCGTCCACGTCTTGCCCGTCCCCGGCCCGCCGGTGATCACACAGAACCGCGAACGAATCGCCGCAAACGCAGCCACTCTCTGCCAGTTCACCACTCCAGCCGCGCCGGGAAAAAGACGCCGCAAACCGTCTCGAAAAACTTCCTGATCCCCGATCGCAGCCCCCGTTGCAGCCCGCGCCAAAAGATCCTCGGCAACAGCTCTCTCGTAGTTCCAGTAGCGATGCAGATAAAGCCTCCCCGCCTTGTCTAATATGAGCGGCTTGTTCTCCAGGGGCCGCCCCACAAGCCCAGTCTCCAGCAGTTGCTTTTCCCAGGGCTCTCGCAAAGGACACATCACTGCGCCGCCGCCCCCTTCTCCATCCCGCGGCCATGGTTTCCCCGCAAACTCCGCCAGGTCCAAACAGGTGTGCCCCTCCGCCAGGCGCCGGCTGGCCAGCGCCGCAGCCAGCGCCAGCCCGGGGCTGTCAGCGCCCGCAAGCCTCACCATGAGTTTAGCAAAATGCCGGTCGATCGGGTTGAGGCCCTCACCCGCCAGCACTTCCTGAAGCGCCGCAAAGTCCCCACTCATACTCCCACCTCCTCAAACCGGCCCAGCAATTCGGAAAGCCGCCGGACCGTCTCCCGGGCCGGCCGGGCGTGAAACACGCCACGCTCCGGATGCATCGGATCAATCCCGCGCAAGAACAGGTAATGCACACCCCCAAAGTGATTCTCGTATTTATAATCAACCAGCCGGCGGCCAAGGAATTTGTGCAACGCCAGCGTGTACAAATGATACTGAAGGTCGTAACAGTTCGCCTCGATTTCCTCCTTCATGGCCGCCAGTGTGTATTCCTCCGGGCGGCTGCCAATCAGGTTCGATTTCCAGTCCACGATGTGGTAACGGCCCTCATACAAAAACACCAGGTCAATGAATCCCTTTAGAAAAGCCGCAATCTCTTTGGATCCCGATGGGCGCGAGATGTCCGCCCCCGCCTTGCTCCGGATCACCTCCACCAACCGCTTCGCATCAAGCGCGCCGGCCGGAAAATGAAACTCCATTTCCGCAAGACGCTGCGCGGACGGCACCCGCTCAAGGGTGAACTCCGGCCTGGCGGGATCCAGGGGAACCCGGCGCACCCGCTCCAGCATCCCGGCCACCGCGCTCGCTCGCTCCTCACTCCAGATCCCGGCCCCCTCGAGTTGTTCACGAACCAGCGCGCGAGTCTCCTCCGCGTCGGGATTCACAAACTCATAACGCTCCAAAATCTTGTGCAGGCAATCCCCCGTCCGCGCACCGGCGGGCAGGGCAAAAATACCCGTTGCCTCTTTGTGCGCTTCCTCCGGCCCGGCACTCGCCCCAGCCATCAAAACCGTTTCGTCACGATCCGCCCCGTCCGCATCACCCTCAGCCCGGTGCAACTCCAACCGCGCCGATAAACCAGTGAAACTCGACAGGTACCAGGAAGGTTTCACCTCGCGCGCGCAAACCCGCGAACGCAGCTCCGGCGTCGCCACGCCCTCGCGCACCCAGTCTGTGCCCTTCTCGACCGGCAGATCCTCGATCGCGATGGCGGGCTGGCCGCCGTTACTCTGTTGGGCAACAGAGGCAATCTCCTGCCAGATCTCCCGCCATTCGCCCGCGCCGGGATTGGCCACGTCCAGCGCCGTTACGGGATCCTCCTCCTGCGCCGCCGCTGCCGGGCGGTGCATCAGCCAGGCCAGCGCGGTGGACCTGGCCTTCCCATATCGTGCGCTGACCAGGTAGCAGCGGTTGCAGGCGCGCGTCAGGGCGACGTAAAGAAGCCGCACTTTCTCAGCCAGTTGCTCCCGCGCGGCCAGCCGCGCATGGTCGGCATCAGGCTCCGTGCTCACGTCCCAGCTCAGTTTGCCATCGTTCTCCCGGTGATAAAGCACCAGGTCCATCACCTTCCTCCCGTTCTCCCGGATCTGGCGCAGGCTGGCATCTTTCGAAACAAACGGGCAAAAAACAACCGGATACTGCAGGCCCTTGGACCGGTGAATGGTCACAATCTGGACCGCGTCTTCGTCGCTTTCCAACCGAAGCTGAAATTCATCCGGCGCGGCCGAGTCGTCCCGGCGCCGTTGCTGCAGCCACTGCACCAGCCGCGCGGGGCCCAGGTGCTCCGCCTTGCACGCGGCTTCCAACAGCTCCGCCACATGCATCAGGTTGGTGATCCGCCGCTCGGCATTCGCGAAGCGCAGCAGGTGTTCTATCACCTGCTCCTCTCGCAACAGCCGCACAAACATGGCAAAGAAACCCTCCGCCTCCCACTCGGCCCGGTAACGCGCAAATTTCTGCAAACGCCCCTGCCACCCAGCCTCATCGCCAAGCAAAGACTTCAACGCCGTCGCGCTCTGCCCAAGCGCATCCGTCGTCAGCGCCGCCCTCACCGCCGCCTCACGGCCCGGGGCAAGCACCGCCGATAGAATCCACTCCATCTCGCGCGCCTCGCCGGATTCAAACACGCTCTCCATTGCCTGCTCAACGCTGGGAATTTTGAGCTCGTGCAGCGCCTGTTGAATCCACCGCGCCTGCCGGTGCGATTCCACAAGCACCGCAATGTCACGCGGACGCAACCGGCGTTTGCCCACCACCACCGTTGCCGAGAGCAGGCGCGATATCTCGGCAGCCACGCTCACCGGCAACTGTCTCTGCGCTCCGGCAGCCGTTACGGTTCCGCCTTCCGGCTCCCAGTACCACACATGGAAGGGCGCGGGACGCCCGATCTCCGCAAACCGGATCGGTTCGCTGTCCGCTTTCGGCCCGGGCGCCACCGGCTCAAATCCGATCTGCTTTTCAACAAACGCCTCGCCGGCGCCACGCTCCGCAAAAAGCGCGTTGACTCCATGAACCAGCGCCGATTCGGACCTCCAGTTCGTGCCAAGCGAGAACTCGTGCTCCGCCGTGGCCGCCGCCCGCAGATATGTCTTCACGTCCGCGCCGCGAAACCCGTAAATCGCCTGCTTCGGATCGCCAATCAGGTACAACCAGTGCTCCTTGCTCCGCGCAAATACCCGTTCAAAAATCCTCCACTGCAATGGATCGGTGTCCTGGGATTCGTCTATCAGCGCCGCCTTGTAACGACGGCGAATGCCGGCCGCCAACGCATCGCCGGAAGGACCGTCCAGAGCCCCGGCCAGGCGGGTAATCAGGTCATCGTAGGACTGCTGCTTGGCTTCCTGTTTCCGCTTCTCCAGCATCTCTCTGGCGGATCTCAAAAATGCCAGGCGATGCGACGTCGAATAGTCCGACGCCAGCGATTTCAGCCGCTCGCAGATCTCAAACAGTCTCCGGCAATCAGGATCGGCCGGCATTTGCTTGTTGCTGCCGGTTTCCTCAATCACAGCCGACAACGAAAAAAAGTCCACCGCGTCCCAAAACCCGGATGAAAGCCTCTCTATGTCCTGGCACCCCTGCAAATAGCCGGCATGAAGACGGACAACTTCTTCCCTGGCATGATCCTTCACCGACCACTTCTTCCCCTGCGTAAAATAATCCACAAGCGCCCTGCCTCCGCCCGCCTTGCTCCAGGCGCTCGCGCATGCTTCAAAGTCCGATTGGATCCGCTGAACCAGCTCGTTCACGTCGTCAACCGGCGCCGCCGTCACTAACTCCAGCTCCGGATGCGTCAAATACTGCCGCAGCACTTTCGAGAGGGTGTCAGGATCAATCCCCCCCCGCAGGGCGGCGCCGGCCATCAGGGCATCACGCGCATGCAATTGGTTTCGGCAGTAATCCGCCGCCACATCACGAATCAGGTCCTCCTGGTTCGGCGCAAGCTCCACATCAAAAAGTATCCCGCTCTCAAATGCGCTGTCCTGCAGCGTCCGCTGGCAAAAGCCGTGAATGGTATAAATGGACACCAGGTCGAAAACCTCCAGGGCATTTCGCAGTCTCAGGACGTCCGCGCTCTCTCGTCGCTCTCGTGCGTCGCCCGGGCTCTCAACGGGCAAATCAGCCGCAGCGCCCCCCTCCAGCTCAGCCAGCGCCTCCGACACGCGCCTCCGGATCCGGTCTCGCAGCTCGGCCGTCGCCGCCTCGGTAAAGGTCACCACCAGAATCTCGCGCGCGGAGACTTTCTCCTCGATCAGCAGCCGGACAAATAATCCGGCCAGGGCATAGGTTTTACCGGTGCCGGCGCTCGCCTCCAATCGGTTCACTCCCTTGTGAATCGGCGTGCTCGCAAGGTCAAAGTTCATGCGACCTCCTTTACCTCGTGAGCCAGCAGCGGATTCACAATGTCCCGGGCAATCGCCTGAAAATCCTCTCCAAGGGGATCGGCGTGATTCCGGAAGCACAGATCAAAATACGGATCCCGCTTCTCGCCCCGGTTGTAGTCACTGTCTTCTTCTCCCTCCCACATTTCTAGAGCCCGTTCTTTCGCGCTTTTCTTCGCCTTTTGCTTCGGCTCGATCACATACCGGAAAGCGCTGTTCGGAAAGAAGGGCAGCGGCTTGGCAAGCCCGCGCTCGTAATACTCCACCAGTCTCTTCAGTATCTCCTCCGCGTTGCTCACCGGATTAAACTTCCACACCTCGTCCTCGCCAATGAGCCAGCTCGGCTTCCCCGCTCCCGCATCGCTTAGTTGGTAAACCAGGTGCTCGATCCAGAGCCTGATGTGTGGCTCCGCTTTCTTCCGCTCCACTTTAGCCGCCCGGCAATGAACAAGCCCCACGCCCGGAACATGCTTCAACTGCGCCTGCACAATGTGGCCCCCCACCGAACACTCGAACGCCAGGTCCTCCATTGAGCCTTCGCCAATCCTGCTGCGGACGCGCTCGACCAACGGCCCGGCGGCTTGAATGATGTCAGAGGCAATGCATTTCCCAACCGGCCCCGGAGGCAGTTGCCCCGAGCCTTTCCACGTGGCCATCAGGCCCTCAGGCTCCCGTTTCAGCACCAAGCCCTCCAGCGCCTCCTGCTTGCATCGGTAGGCGGACAATCCATCCAGGGTGAACGGCTCCTCGTCCAACAGTTGATCGCCATCTTCAGGCAGCCTGAATTGGAGGCTTCTTTCCACAAACACCCGGCAGGGGTTCTTGAAAAACCATTTCAGTTCCTGCAACGGAATCGCTTCCGGCCTTTCCACATCACTCAACGGGCTCTCAACAAACGGTCCCGCAACTTCCCTCTTTCCCGCGTTCTCCAGCGCCTGGCTCACCCGCGCAGCCGCAGGCGAATAGCTGAAAAGCCGCGCGTCCACGCCTTCACCCTGCGCAAAATAGGCCGGGCTGAACGCGTGCAGACGGTGAGTTGTCAACACCAGGTCCGTCAGGATCACCGGCTCTTTCCCGGGCGTGTCGGCCCCTGCCCCTTCCACCCGGTAACGCGCCCCGATGTAATCCAGAAGCTCGCTCACCACCACCGAAGGAGGCCTGGCCGAATTGTCCCGAACCGATTGCCCGATGTAACTGATGTAAAGCCGTTCTCGCGCGGCCAAAAGAGACTCCAGGAATAGATACCGGTCGTCGTCCCGGCGCGACTCGTCCCCGGCCTGTGGACTCGCCGCCATCAAGTCAAAGCTCAGCGGCGCCGGGTTGCGCGGAAATGCGCCGTCCTGCATCCCAAGCAGGCAAACCACTTTGAACGGAATGCCGCGCATCGGGCTCAACCCGCAAAACATCACCCCGCCCCGCAGGAATGCCTTGCCGGGCTGCGGCTCCTCCAGCTTCGGCAAAATCCGCTCCAGCACAATTCTCAAAGGGATTTCTTCCTCAAAACCCGAGGCCCGCTGTTGCTGCCTCAGCTTGTCCAGTTCCTGCCGGATTGCATTGGCCGCCCGCTCCTCAGTCGCATCCGGCAAAAACATCGCATCCAGCAGCTCATTCAGAAGGTCCGCCCAGCCCTCCAGGGTGCGCGGCCTGGCCAGCTTCTCCAGCCCCGCAAACAATGCCTCGAGAAAATCCAGCCAGCGGCCCAACAGATCGGTCGAGGTCCCCTCAATCCCTTCGCACGGCAGCAACTCATGCACCACGGTCTCCTTTGTGTCCGCCATCGCGTAGCCCAGCAGCAACCGCCCGCACCCGTGCTCCCACGTGTGCTCGGGAAAACCCGGCACTCCAAAATCAGCCCGATGCTCCCCACTCCGCCCCCAACGAATCGCCGCGGCCTGAATCCAGTCCCGCACCTGCTCCAGATCATCCTCCCCCACTCCAAACCGGCGGCGCACCGCGCCGGTCTCGAGAAACTCCACTACCGCAGTCGCACCCAACCGGCTGCCCGCCAGCTTCAAAAACCTTGCAAACCCATCCACCAACGGGCTCTCCAGCCGCGCGCCTCGATCCGCAAGCCCGATCGGTATCCCGGGAGCCCCGGGTTCGGCATCGCCGAAAACGCCTTTGATGAATGGCGCATACGCTTCCACATCGGTCAGCATCACAAGAATGTCCTGCGGCGTCAGCGCCGTGTCGGACGCAAACCAGTCCAGCATGTGATCCCGCAGCACCTGCAACTCCCGCAACGGACTGTGACACGAATGCACCTGGATCGAGCGATCTGTCCTGTTGACCTCGATCTTCTCCCCGGGCCTGCATTCCTCGAGATTCAGGATGCTCGATTGAACCCGCGCCAGCAGGCTGCCATCGCCGGGATCTTCAAACCGTTCGGTCTCCTCAGCCCCCAGTTCGGTCATCAGCTTTTGAAAACCCTGCCCCGTCCGCCCGCACGAAGCCAGGAGCGGATTCCCGCCGCCCAAATGCAAATCCTCAGCGCCCAACGCCCCGCCCCCCACCCGTTGCTGTATCCGGTCCGCCTCCAACGCGCTCGGATCATCCCCGAAATACTCGCGGCATGGACAGAAATAAAACAGGTGAACCGGGATCCGCTCCCCGAGAGCTTCAAACACCTTCAGATACATCGGCGGCAGGCTTCCGGGCCCGAAAATCGAGACCCGCTCCGGCAGCGCCGACAGGTCCAATTCCTTCCTCCGCAGCGCCTGCATCACTTCAAAAAGAAACCTCCCCTGGCACGCAACACCGTCCGTCATCACCGCCCGCCACAGAGCCCCCTGCCAATCCGCGCCGCCTCCCCGCTTCCACTCCTCAATAAGACCCGGACGATAAACGCTGTATTGATCCAGCAGCGAAGCCGCGCGCTCAGCCAGTTGAAAACCCCTGCGCGGATCATCCGTCCCCGACAGGTAGCCGCGGATCTCCGCAAACGCAGGAAGCCCCGCCAACTCGGGCAGCTTGCCAAAAATCCGCCAGGCCAGCGCTTCCGGCTCAATGCTCCCTGCCTGCAATGCAACCGGCACCACCGCCCGGATCAGGCCCGAGATAAAGGCCCGCGGAAACGGAAACGCAACGTTGGCAACCACGCCTTGCCGCCGCGCCAGCTCCAGCTTCAGCCACTGCGCCATCCCCTGCGTCTCAACAACCACCTGCTCGCACACCAGCGGCGTGCTCAGCGGCCTCTCAAGCCACACCCCGGAAAGCGCCTCAACCAGAACCTCCAGGCGGTTGCTCTTGTAAACAATCAGGCTCATACGCTTGCGTTCTTCTCTGCCCTGCGCCCCGGAGCGCAAAATCGCATCGGTCGCCCGCGCAGGATACGAACCCCGCAATCAGCGAGTCAACCAACGACCGACACCCGCACCACTCCGGGCAGGCTCTCAATCATCCGCCACAGCATAAACCGCCAACTATGACATTTGCTGTCATAGGGGAAAAACAATCGTCGCTATCCAAAAACAAGCGCCCCTCACTTCAAACCCCGTTTTTCTCCTCCATCAACCAGATCAGCACCACAAAATCGAACGCAATGAAATCAGCTTGCAACCATCGAAAACTCATCTAACTTCGCCTTATCAAAATGGCGGGGTAGCCAAGTGGTAAGGCAGGGCTCTGCAAAAGCCTTATGCGTCGGTTCGATTCCGACCCTCGCCTCCAGCTCTAACTGCGAGTGCAGCAGAGAGTTAGGAAGCTGGCAAAGCCAATGGCTAACGGTTTGGCTAACAGTTGAGAGATGGCGGCAAAATGCTCTCAGAATTACGGCGAGATGGCGCCGTGATGTGCAAACCGCGGGGATCGGCTCTGAGATAGACTCGACAACATGCGAGCTATGAAAGAGCGTTATCGTCTGGTCCTCCGACGCAAGAGCGTTTACTACGCCTTCGACAACACCACCAAAACATTCCAGAGCCTCAAAACCAAAGAGCCGGCCGAAGCCACGCGGCTGCTGATGGCGCTGAACGAAGCCGGCAAACAACCCGCGCTGAACCTGGGCCTGGCGTGCGTGTATCTCAAGCACAGCGACCCGATGGTGAGCCAACGCACCTGGCAGCACGTTCTGGACGAGATCGTGAAACTCAAGAGCGGGGCCCACGCAAACGCGCTGGCAGACGGCAGGGTCTGATGAAGCCGGAGGATCAGGAACGATTGCGAGCGATCCAGAGACGTCCAAAA
Source organism: uncultured Verrucomicrobiota bacterium (assembly GCA_964401575.1). Taxonomy (GTDB): domain Bacteria; phylum Verrucomicrobiota; class Verrucomicrobiia; order Limisphaerales; family UBA8199; genus CAYNZC01. The sequence goes on along the minus strand of CAYNZC010000013.1, from coordinate 24,228 downwards.
TCGGAAGCGTGGGAAGCCAGGATGGCTGAACACTGGCAGCGGCGTTTTGCTCTGCTCGGGAAGCCCGACGCATGGACGGAAGAGGAACTCAAACTGATAGGATCCAGACCGGACCGCGAGGTTGCAAAATTATTGAATCGTTCGTTGTCGGCGGTTGAGGCGAGGAAATTTCAGTTGCAGAAAGATCGAGCGAAAACCGCCGGATCGGATTCGGAACAGGCAAGGCCCAACCGGCAAAGTGATCCGGCTGTATCGGGATGATATGTTCCTGATCGGGAATCTTTCTGCCATTTTGGCCCAAAAAAGCTGCATTAGTTCCCGATCGGTAACATTCTGCTTGCTTCGGATAGTATTTACCCATAATGTTCCCGTACGGTACTACAAATATAATGGTATGAAGATGACAGCCAGACAGATCGGGGAGTTGGTCAAAGCCACCCGAAAAAGCCTTGCTGTAACACAGAGAGACTTGGCCATGACGTCCTGCACAGGATTGCGGTTCATTATCGAACTGGAAAAGGGCAAACCCACTTGCCACCTCAGCAAGGTTCTTACTGTTCTCAATACGCTGGGCATCACGATAAAACTGACGCCACCCGCGACCGAAAACAAAACCGGTTCAAACCGCTAAAAACGGGGTTCAGCCATGTCACGGACGCTAGATGTGTATCTGCACCGGCACTTGATTGGTAAGCTTGTCCAGAATGACCATGGACACATGGTCTTCCATTACGTCGAAAGCTGGCTAACCAATCCCACAGCAACCCCGCTGTCTCTATCGTTGCCGCTTACCAAAAAGCGTTTCACCCGCAACGATTGCCGCGGATTTTTTGCCGGCATTTTACCTGAGGAAAGTAAACGGGAGATTATTGCCCGCAATCTTGGAATCAGCGCCAGAAACGATTTCGCCATGCTGGAACGGATTGGTGGCGAGTGCGCGGGCGCAGTGACATTTATAGCAGAGGGCACGAGCCTTCCAGAGCCCGATAATGAATACCGCCCGCTGAGCGCTCCGGAGTTGGCGGATATCATTAAGAAATTGCCTCGGCGGCCCCTTTTGGCCGGCGAAAAAGGCATCCGGCTTTCGCTGGCGGGAGCGCAGGACAAAATTGCCGTGCATTTTGTGGACGGTCAAATCTCGCTCCCGCTGAATGGAGCTCCCAGCACGCACATTCTCAAGCCGGCTATCGAGCGGTTTGAGGGTGTGGTCTTCAATGAAGCCCTGTGCATGCGCCTGGCCCAGGCGATCGGCTTGAACACAGCGAATGTAGAAATTGGCAAGGTGAAGGGCATTGATTATCTCCTGGTGCAGCGCTATGACCGTGCCTTGAACCCGGGGTCACCGGAAGGGCCAGAGCGTTTCCAACGTCAACACCAGGAGGATTTTTGCCAGGCACTGGGAGTCGTGCCGGAACACAAGTATCAAAATGAGGGCGGGCCTTCCATCAAACAATGTTTTGAGTTGGTCCGTGCGACGTCTTCCACGCCGGTCATTGACCTGCAGGCGTTGCTCGACGCGGTCATCTTCAATTGGTTGATTGGCAACAACGACGCACACGGCAAGAATTTTTCACTGGTTTACCGTGGGGAGATCAGCTCAGGTCTGCAAACACATCTTTCACCACTCTACGATTTAATCAGCACGGTTTGCTATCCGGAGCTCTCCCCAAAGATGGCAATGAAGATCGGCGGCGAGTATCTTCCTGAACGCATTGCGCCAGCGAACTTTGAACGCCTGGCAGAGGAGGCAGCATTGGCCAAGCCCATGATGAAGCGTCGAGTTTTAGAACTGGCCGAAGCAGTTCTCTCCAAACTGCCAACAGTCACCACCGAGGACTCTGCGACGGTGGCGGTTGCAAAAGTGATCCAAAGCCGCTGCGAACGGAAGATAACAAGTTTCGAAGCATAAGCGCGGCGGTTGGGGAGATAATAGGTAGCCAAACACGAAATGATGAGCGCTTTCGTTCGTGATGCCGAGGACGGCTATCAATGGATAGCACCCACTTCTCCATTCACCGGAGCTGAATTGCTCGCACGACTCCTCGATGTACTCGGCAGGGGAAGCGGCTGTAGAATGACCATTAACCAGGTGGCGCGCATCGTCGGATGCTCCCGGAGCACTGCTGAATACTGGGTGGGCGTTGCCTGCAAACCTCAGGTCCAGGCATTCATCAGTCTTCTGGAGCGAATGTTTGATGAAGGGCGATTCAGATTCCTCCGGGAGGTCTGCCGCACATTGCCGACTATCTTTGAACCCCAAGAGCATATTGGTTCGCTAGCTTTACTTGGGAATCATGTCGCCATTTGTTCAGGCCTCACAATCGTCGTCTCGCCCGTGAATTGTGATTTTTTAGACATTGACCCCGGCTCTCCGCATCGTAGAATATGCGGCTATTCGGTATTTTTAAACTTTGAAATTGAAAGATTGAAATTATGGCAGTGAAAGTTGCAATTAACGGGTTCGGCCGCATTGGCCGCCTGGTGTTCCGGGCGATTGCCGAACAGGGCATGATTGGCAAGGATGTCGAAGTTGTGGCCGTTGGCGATATCGTCCCGGCGGACAACCTGGCTTACCTGCTTCAATACGATTCCACACAGGGCAGATTCAAGGGCTCGGTCACCTCGAAGAAATCCGCCGCCGACAAACTCGAGGACGATATCCTCGTGGTCAACGGCAAGGAGATCAAGGTGGTCAGCGCAAGGACCCCGGCCGAACTGCCCTGGAAAGGCCTCGGCGTGGATATCGTGATCGAGTCCACAGGCCTGTTCACGGACGCCGCTAAGGACAATCCCAAATCCTCCTACGGCCACATCCAGGCCGGCGCCAGGAAGGTCATCATCAGCGCTCCCGCCAAGAACGAGGATATCACCCTCGTCATGGGTGTGAACGACAACAAGTACGACCCCGCGAAACACAACATTATTTCCAACGCCTCCTGCACGACGAACTGCCTGGCGCCTGTTGTGCATGTGCTGCTCAAGGAAGGCTTCGGCATCGAGGAAGGCCTCATGTCCACCATCCATTCCTACACCGCCACCCAGAAGACCGTGGACGGCCCGAGCAAGAAGGACTGGAAAGGCGGACGCAGCGCGGCCATCAACATCATTCCTTCAACCACGGGCGCAGCCAAAGCCGTCGGCCTGGCCATCCCCGAGGTCAAAGGCAAGTTGACCGGCATGGCTTTTCGCGTGCCCACGCCGACCGTATCGGTTGTTGACCTGACCGTTCGCACGGTCAAAGAGACCAGCTACAAGGAAATCTCCGCCGCGATGAAAAAGGCCAGCGAGACCTACTTGAAGGGCATCCTGGAATACACCGACGACGAGGTTGTGAGCAGCGATTTCATCCACAGCAGCTCCTCTTCGATCTTCGACGCCGGCGCGGGCATCGAGCTGAACAAGCGTTTCTTCAAGCTCGTGAGCTGGTATGACAACGAATGGGGCTATAGCTGCCGCGTTGCCGACCTTCTCAAGTTCATGATCCAGAAGGGCATTTAAGACCTTTTCCCAATCCACAAAAAGAGGAGGCCATCGCCTCCTCTTTTTTTTGCGCGGACATTGTTCCTCTGATTCCCGGCAGCGGCGGACGAGGGCACGGCGGCGCACAACGCCGCGGCTGCCGCGGTCAACTCAATTGCGTCGAATGGCCGGCGCCCGCCTGTGTCAACTCCGCCGGAGCGAGCCTGGGGCAGCGCCGTGCGCCCGCACTGATATTTCCCACACCATTTTTCTTCCCATCCGGCGGGCTGCTTGCTAAAAAGCACCCATGAATAAACATCTTCCCCTGTCATGCCGCGCATGCCCCATGAACCGCCGCAATTTCATCACGCGCAGCGCAACCGCCGCCGCAGGCACCCTCGGCGTGCTCGCCAGCCCATGGCTGATGGCCGCCGACCGGAAGAAACCCCGCATTCGTATCGTCTATTCTCTCCACGCCGAGACGCAGCCCCGACCGGACTGGCCGAACGCGGGCTTCGAATTCAAACCTGCCATGGAGCGCATCACCAACGCGCTGCGGCGTGAGTGCAAGGACCTCGAGTTCACCGTCTCAACCGCCACTGGCGAGGCGCAAGCCCAGGAAATCCTCGCCGCGGACCAGGCCGCTGGAAATATTGACGGTTACCTCGTCTATCAGATGAACTGCTGGAACCGCGTGGTCCAGACCATTGCCACCTCCGCCAAGCCGGTCCTTTACGCCGATTTCCAATACGGCGGCAGCGGCGGCTTCCTCGTCTATAACGCCGCTTTCATGCGACAGGCGGCCCCGAACGTCGGCTTCGTTGCCTCCTCGAAAATGAAAGACCTCGTGCAAGCGGTCCAGTGCTTCCGCACGATTCAGGATGGCGGCTCAGTCGCGGATTTCACAAAGGCAACCGGCAGCACCCGCCTCCGGGCGACACCCAAACCCGGCAAGCTCGCGTGCAAAGCCGATGATCTCAAATGCCTTTCGACCAAGGATTGCCTCGCACAGCTCAGCCAGTCAAAAATCCTCACGGTCAAAGGCCCCAAGGCTGCCCCTCCCAGCGAGTTCCTGGGGATCAAAATCCAGCCCATCACCTTTGCTGAACTCAATGACGCCTGGGCAGCCGCCGACAAGGAGGAAGCACAAACCCTGGCGGACCAGTGGATAAAGAACGCCCGGAAGATCGAAGACGTCAGCCGCGCCGAACTGAACAATTCCGCCGCAATGTACCTTGCCCAAAAGGCCGTGATGAAAAAGCACGGCGCCAGCGGCATCACCATAAACTGCCTGGGCGGTTTTTACGGCGGCCATATTCACGCCTACCCGTGCCTTGGCTTCCATCAACTCTGCAATGATGGCCTCATCGGCGGTTGCGAGTGCGACGTGCGCTCCGCGGCAAGCATGCTCATCGGCACCACCCTCACACAGGGGCGGCCCGGCTACATCTCGGACCCCGTCATTGACACATCCAAACGCCAGATTATCTACGCGCATTGTGTGGCCTCAAACAAAGTGTTCGGCCCCAATGGCTCCGCAAATCCTTTCGACATCCTCACTCATTCCGAGGACAGGCAGGGCGCCGCCGTGCGCTCGATTTTCCCGCTTGGCTTCATGACGACATCCCTCAAATTCGACGCGGACAGAAAGGAGATCGTCTTTCACAGGGCCAAGGCGGTCGAAAACGATCCGGACGATCGCGCATGCCGCACCAAGCTCGGCGCCGAACCCGTTGGAGATATCGAAAAACTCTTTCGGGAGTGGGACAACTGGGGCTGGCATCGCGTCACCTTTTACGGAGATCTCAAGGAGCCAATATACGCCCTGGCGGATGCCGCAGGCTGGAAAGTGGTCGAGGAAGCTTAGCCCCGCACCAGGCCGTCTATGTCTCAATTCTGTCGGGTCCGGAATGCGCGCCAGCAGACATTATGGCTGGCCGCATGCCTCCTGTCCGCAGCAGCGGTCGTGGCCCAGGGCGCGGAGATCCACGTCAGCACGCGCGGAAACGACTCGAACCGCGGCAGTCGTTCCTCGCCCCTGCGGCACATTCAAAGCGCCGCCGACATCGCAAGGCCTGGAGATGTCATCACCGTGCACGAAGGAGTTTACCGCGAGCGCATCAATCCGCCGTGCGGCGGAGAGTCGGATATAAAACGAATCACGTACCAGGCGGCGCGCGGAGAGGAGGTTGTGATCAAGGGCTCGGAGGTTGTCACGAATTGGTCCAGGGTGCGCGGGAATGTGTGGAAAACCGCCATTGCAAACTCGACCTTTGGCGAGTTCAACCCCTACAACGACATTATTAAAGGCGACTGGTTCAACCCACGAAACAGGGAGCATCACACGGGCGCCGTGTACCAGAACGGCCACTGGCTGGTCGAAGCCACATCCCTCGATGAGGTCCTCGCCGAAACTCCGCCTTTCTGGCTCGATCACCCAGGGGAATCCTACCTGCTAAACGTGGCCTGGCTCCAGCCGGGCAGCAGTGCCTCGCGCACGTCCGCAAATGCTTTCGCCACTCAGCAGGGCGTGCAAATCGCACCCTGCTCCGAGGGCGGGCATTGCATCGGCTTCATCGAACATGGCGATTGGGCACGGTACGACAAGCTCGATTTCGGCCACAAAACCGCGCAGGTCACCTTCCGCGCCGCTTCGGCCACCCAGGGCGGGATTATCGAACTGCGGCTTGGCAGCCCCGCCGGAGAGTTGCTCGGCAAATGCGCCATTCCCGACACCGGCGGGTGGCAATCATGGGCAACGTTCAAGGCAAGCATCAAGCCCCTCTCCGGCACAAACGACCTTTACCTCCTCTTTGTCTCTGCAAAGGATTCGGGAAAACGCCACCCGTCCGACACCCGGCTCTGGTTTGCGAGCGTCGGGCCTTCGGACACCACAATCTGGGCGCAACTCGATGCGCCGGACCCCAACGACGGCTCTGTGGAAATCAACATGCGCCGCGCGGTCTTTTACCCCGGAACACCGGGCTGTAATTTCATCACAGTCCGCGGCTTTCACATGCGCCACGCCGCGACACCCTGGGCGCCGCCCACAGCCGAGCAGATTGGCCTCATTGGCACTCACTGGAGCAAAGGCTGGATCATCGAGAATAACGTGATCAGCCACTCGGTTTGCTCGGGCATCGCCCTCGGCAAACACGGTGACCCGTGGGACAACACATCTGCAAACACCGCCGCCGGCTATGTGCAGACAATCGAACGCGGCCTTCAGCGTGGATGGGCCAGAGATACAATCGGCCACCACATCGTTCGCAACAATCACATCAGCCATTGCGAACAGGCCGGCATCGTCGGCAGCCTCGGCGCGGCGTTCTGCACCGTGTCCGGAAACCTCATCGAGGATATTCACACACGCCGCCTCTTCACAGGAGCCGAAATGGCCGCCATCAAGTTTCATGGCGCCATCGATACCCTCATCCGCGGCAACCACATTCGCCGCGCCTGCCTGGGCCTTTGGCTCGACTGGATGGCCCAGGGCACCCGCGTTTCCGGCAATCTCTTTTGCCACAACGACAGGGACCTGTTTATGGAGGTGAATCACGGTCCCTTCGTCATCGACAACAACCTTTTCCTCTCCGGCGCGAGCCTTTTGGACGTCTCCGAGGGCGGCGCTTACCTGCACAATCTTTTCATGGGCACAATCTCCAGCCACCCCGAACCAAATCGCGAGACCCCCTACCATCCCGCGCACTCGACTCGCGTTGCGGGCCTCCGCGTCACCCGCGGCGGAGACTGCCGCTTTTTCAACAACATCTTCATCGGCCAAGGGGCCAGGGCGCCAAATGCTCACTCCTACGGACTTGCAATGTACAGCGAGCGCCCATACCCCCTCTTCACCAGCGGTAACGTCTTCTACAACGGAGCGCAACCTTACAAAGACGAAACAGGCCACGTCATCACCGGAGCACACCCATTGCCCAGGCTTTCGACACAAGGCCATACTCTCGTGTTTCATTTCAATGCGGGCCCTGAACTCGAACAGGCCCATGCACGCCTCATCACCACCAGCACCCTCGGCAATGCGCTGGTCGCAGACCTGCCTTACGAGGACGCCGACGGATCCATTCTCAAAATCGACCGCGACCTCGCCGGCGCAAAGCGCCCCAAATCGCACCCCACACCCGGCCCAATCCAAATCTCCTCAGAGAGACACATCGCCCGAAAATTGCCCCTCGCCACGCGGTAAGGCCCATTCCCGCCGTGTCCCCATGATGGGCATGGACGATTTTCACATCGGTCACCGGTTTCTCCGTCCTCGGAGAAGCTTTTCAGGCAACGCGCCAGGTCTGATCTGAAAGCCCGAACACCCTCAACCCCGCAGGCCACTGCGACATCGCATGAGCCGCCGCCTCTCGCCCGCCCCTAACTCCTTGCTCCAACGTTCAAATCCACGTATTCTTCAAACTGCACAACATGCTTGAGTCACAGCAGAGTCCCACGGCCCCCGAACCGCCCTTCGGAACGCACCTGGGCTATCATGTCATGGTGCTGCTCGTGGACGACCAGGCCATGGTCTGCGAGACCGTCCGTCGCGCGCTCTCGGATCACCAGGACATTGCGCTCCATTTCTGCCAGGACCCCCGCCAGGCCGTCGCAGTCGCCAACAAGATCAAGCCCACGGTCATCCTCCAGGATATCGTCATGCCTGGCATTGACGGCCTCGCGCTTCTGGGGGAGTACCGCAAAAACCACGCCACCAGGGACGTCCCGATCATTATGCTCTCCACAAAGGAGGACCCGCGCGTCAAAGCGCAGGCGTTCGCCCTCGGCGCAAACGACTACCTGGTGAAACTGCCGGACCATGCCGAACTGGCCGCGCGCGTGCTCTACCATTCGCGCGTCATGGTCAACCAGCTCCAAAGGGACGCAGCCTACCGGGCGCTGCGGGACAGCCAGCAGCAGCTCATGGAAAGCAACTCTATGCTCCAGGCCCTCAACCAGAAACTGGAGGAAGCCACGATCGCAAAATCCCAGTTCCTGGCAAACATGAGCCACGAAATACGCACGCCCATGAACGGCGTGCTCGGAATGACCGGCCTGCTGCTCGAAACAAAACTGACCGACGAGCAGCGCGAATACGCCGAGGCCACCCGCAACAGTGCCGACGCTCTCCTGACCATCATCAACGACATCCTCGACTTTTCAAAAATCGAGTCGGGCAAAATCGAGCTCGAACAGCACCCTTTCGAACTCCATTCCTGCATCGAGGAAACTCTCGACCTCCTTGCTCCAAAAGCCGCCGAAAAAAAACTGAACCTGGCTTATTTCGTTGACGATTCCGTTCCCCTCATCCTCGTGAACGACGTTACGCGCCTGCGGCAGGTGCTCATGAACCTGGCGGGCAACGCCGTCAAGTTCACGCAGGAAGGCGAGGTCCTGCTCGAAGTAAAAGCCTCCACCCAAAACCCGGCTTCGAGCCCCAGGGCATCCCGCATCGATACCGAGTTTCTCAAGAAGCAGGACCTCTGGCGCCTTCACTTCTCCGTCAAAGACACCGGCATTGGCATTCCCATTGAGAAACAAGGCAGGCTCTTCAGATCGTTCGAGCAGGTGGATGCTTCCACCACACGCAATTTCGGCGGCACAGGTCTCGGCCTCGCCATTTCCCGCCGCCTCGTGGATCTCATGGGCGGGGATATCTGGGTGGAAAGCGACGCCGGCAAAGGCGCCACGTTCCACTTCACCATCGTCACCAAAGCCCAGACGGACACCCCGCCCGCGCCATGGCAAAGTCCCCAGCCCCGGCTCCGGGACAAATGCGTTCTGGCTATCATCCCCAACGCCAGCAACCAGCGCATCCTCCGCCACCGCCTCGCCCAATGGGGCGTCACGCTCGCATGCGCCCCGAGCGTTACCGAAGCAAGGCGCATCTCGTGGCCCCGCACAAACATGGATTGCTGCATCATCGACGGCGATCTGGCCGATGCCGAAACCGCCGCATTTATCGAATCGGTGAAACGCCGCCAAGGCAGCCCAATGCCCGCCGTGCTCCTCTCATCCACTCGCTCCAGGCCCGATGATTTCCCGACCGCCGCGGATGAACTGCCGCTCATCCTCAAACCCATCCGCCCTTCGCAGCTCCTCGATGCCCTCTGCCGCGCTTTCAGCGTCAAGTCCGTCCACGAAAAAAAGGCCGAGCCCGCTCACGCCCTCGACAGCCGCCTTGCAGAACGCATCCCTCTGCGCGTGCTCCTGGCCGATGACAACCCCATCAACCAGAAGGTTGGCCAAAGCGTTCTGCACAAACTCGGCTACAACATCGAGCTGGCCAGCAACGGTATCGAGGTCATCCAGACCCTCGAAGTCAAACCCTTCGACCTCCTGTTTCTGGATGTGCAAATGCCCGAAATGGACGGCCTCGAAACTTCCCGACAAATCTGCAAGAACTGGCCCCGGGAACAGCGGCCCATCATCATTGCCATGACTGGCAACGCCTTCAGCAGTGACCGCGACAAGTGCCTCGCTGCCGGAATGGACGACTACATCTGCAAACCCATCCGCGTCGCTGACATCCAAAACGCAATCCAGCGCTGGGGTCGCGAACGGATGGAACACAATCGCTCCACCCGGCCCGGTCGCCAGGAACCTTCACCCGCAGAAGACCTCATTGACTACACCATCCTGGACGAAATGGCGGAAATGCCCTCCTCCGACGGCTCATCCATGATCGAGGAGCTCCTCGATCTCTTCTTCGAAGGTGTGCCCGCAAGAATCGCCGAAATCCGCGCCGCAGCCTCAGACTCCTCCCGACTCTCGTTTCGGGCCCACGCGCTCAAAAGCATGAGCCTGCACCTCGGCGCGAAACGGCTCACCGCCATAGCCGAAAAACTGGAAGAGGCCGGCAGAAACGGAAAACTCGATTCAGTGCCCGGTTTGTTGCGGGATCTCGAGGCCGTCTATGCCAGAACTCGCGTCAAGCTCTCCGCATACCGCCAGACAGTCTTGGCCCGGGGACCAAAACCCCGCTAAATACCATCACGGCTCCACTTGCCGCATCTGACGTGTTTTGGCGGCCTTCTGACTTCGCCCGCCCCGGCCATGCCGTTTCAGAAACGATCCGGGCAAAACTTGACTTGCGCCCTCGGGGAATCTAGCTTTGAGCACACTTGGTCGGTGGCTATAGCTCAATGGCAGAGCCCCAGATTGTGGTTCTGGTTGTTGCGGGTTCAAATCCCGTTAGCCACCCCATACCCCCCAACCGACAAGCCCAAAAGGATTTCAGACCTTCCCCACAGCACGGGTGGTTTTTATCGCCACGACTGTCAGGAACAGCCAGGCCGGCTCACAGCATCTTTCCAGTTCCTTCCTATGGAGATGCCAGGTCGCTCACGGGCACACCGTTGACCATTCCTTCAGTCAGTTGTTCCCAGCCGAGCAATGTGGCGCTTCCTGAAGAAGAGAGCTTGTAAACGCCAACCTTGATCATGCCGACCCGCGGCGCCAGGATGTAGGCCTCAGCCGATAATGCTGCCGTTTGGCCGTTATATGTGGCTGTGGCTTTCGCGGTAACCTTTCGGCAATCCAGGTAGGTGCCGGCCGGCACGGTTACAGTTCCCGCAGGAGCCACTGTCGTCGTTACTTTCACGGGCACTCTCTGGCCTGAAACAGAGACGTAGCTGCTGGTGGTACGGGAACCGCCATTGATTATCTGCGATGCCGTGAGTTCGACCACCGGCGGACTAAAGCTGAAATTCATCCAGCCTTGCTCTCCCCCGGTCAGTAACAACTCGGAACGATCATACGAGTATTCGTAATCAGACGTGACATCCCCCTCCGAAGTGTTCAGTTCCATTTCGTAGCCGTCCCAGCCATCGCCATAGAAATAAACGCTCGCCTGGCCAATCGGGCCCGAAAAGGTTTTGTAGTCGCCGCTGTGCATTGGCCAGTAGGTGTAAACCACATCATGGTAATAGGTAATGGCGACGTGGCTTGTGACGGAGCAGTTGCCCGCCGGATCCACCGCGTAAACGCTCAGAATGTTCGGCCCGGGACGCATTTGTGAGTTGAAAGTCCACTGGCTGGTTCCGGCCGCCTGTATCCAATCCTCATCATTGAGCCTGCAGAGCACAGCCTCCACACGGTTATTGTCCCGGCAGGAACCCTCGGCGGAAAGCAGGGAGGTCGTGAACCTCGCCCCGGGCGCCGGGCTGCGGACCACAACGGATGGCTTCTGCACATCCACAAAACTGGCTTTCAGAACCAGGTTGGATGCCATCGTGAAATAAAGAGTGGCGCTATTGGTGAGCCAGTGGTCCTGGCCATCCCTCCACCCGTCGAATCTGAATCCGGCTGCGGGGGTGGCCTTCATGTAGTATCTCTTGCCAATCTCAAGGAGTTTTCCATTGTAATTCGGGACCACGGTGCCGCCAGGCGACACCTCCACGCTCGCAGGCAAGTAAACCACGTAATTGAAACGCACCCGATTCGTGGCGGAACGATTGCCAAAGGCATCCAGGGCAAATGCCTGCAGCGTGTTGCTGCCCGGAGCAAGCGAAAGCGCGATGTTCCAGTTCGTTAAGCCGGACGGCTGCGTCCAATCGCCGTCGTTCAACCGGACCCAAACGGAAGCAAGGTGTTTATCCGATGCCCTTCCCGTGGCGGTGATCACCGCGTTGGTCAACCGCCTGCCAACGGAAGGATAGGTAATGACCGCGATCGGGGCCACGGAATCAGCAAGGACATGAATAACGTTTGTCGTGACGTTCGCCTTTCCGTCAGAAGCAGTGATTTTAAGCGTGTTCAGGCCCTGAATCAACGTCACCGGCCTGCTCCAGTTTGCCACCTCACTCGCGGCCGCCGTGTCGCCCGAGGCCCGCACACCATTCACCCTGACCCACGCAATGCCGCTACCCCCCTGCCCGGCATCTGAGGCGGTGCCCGAAAGAACGATGCTTCTGGATGACACCATTTCATTGTCCGCGTGACTGGTGACTTCGAGCAACGGGGGCCATCGCTCGGCCCCCAGCGCAAGCACCGCCGCCCGGCTCCTGGCCGTTCCGTTGTCGTCGGTCACGATCACACTGTAGTTCCCCGCATCCGCGGCACTGATGCTGGCGAACGCCAGGGTATCCCCACTCTCTCCGGGCAACTCCTGTCCGTTCTTGTGCCATTGGTAGCGCAAGGTGCCCGTGCCTTCGGCCACAACATGGAAGGTTGCGGGCGCGCCCGCCGGAGCGGTAATGTCCTGTGGCTGGGTAAGGATTCGGGGCGGAGTGACCACAATGTACCTCGCCAGGTCCAGCCGATCCTCCCCATCGTCGGGCACGTTCCGGTGTTTGACCGGGCCAATGCCGCGCACCCACCATTCCTCCTGCGAATCGGTTCTCCCACCTCTGACAAACGTGAACTTGAGATGCAGGCTATCCCTGAACATTCCTGCAGGCACCGTTACGGAGCCCCACTCGAGGATTGTGACGATGGCGGATACCGTGCCTGCATAGACTCCGTGACTGTATAGATCCCGCGTTGATCTGATCGTTTGCCCGACCTTCACCGTCGAGCCCAACAGCAGCCCGCGATCAACTCTGAGGCTTTCATCATCATCATCGTCCTCGTCGTCGTCGCCCCAGAAAAGAACCTGTTGATCTTCCACGCTGTAGAAGTCGTCCCATGTGTCGAAAGGACCCTGCCCGCCGGGCACACCATAGCCCTTGGTGATGCAGACGAGGTTTGTCACATACGCCCGCGGCGCAGAACGCCCCGTGTAGGAAGTAACGGGGCGTTGCAAATCGGCGATGATTTCCGTTCGAATGGCGGGCGAGCCATCGTAATCCGTGCCCTCAAACTCCCACCAGTTGCCCGCAACCATGGGATAAAAATAATCCGCCAGCGCAATGGAGGCCGGGGCGGGCTCAATTTCGAGAACGGCCACCAGGCTGGTCGCCAGTCCGTACCGGTTCGATGCAACCAGGTAATAATCCCCGGCATCCCCAAGGTTCAGCGCGGCGATGTTCAGATTCGTGCTTGTCACTCCAGAGATCCGGCTGCTGCTCGAAAGCTTCAAGTCATCTTTCCACCATTGGTAGCGCATGGGCGTGGCGCCTTCGACTCGTGCCGAAAGCCTGACCTTTCCGCCCAGGGCGGCGACTTTTGATTCCGGCTGCTGCGTGATGTACGGCCACTGGGCCGGACCAATCGCCGAAGCTGTTTTTGCGATGAAGGAGGCCGCAAGAATCGCGGTCATCAACAAGGGTCGTGTTGCCATAATGGGGTTTTTTCGATGCAAATTTAATAGTGCAAAATGACTCGTGGTACGTCAGGGATTGTTGTCAGGCGGTATTCTACAACAGACGCTTTCTCATAAGCAACACAAATGATCACACAAATGATCGATCTTTAGAAAACTCAGCAGGCGCAGGCGGTTGCAGACGTCCTAGCCCAATGCCATCCCCCCTTCCAAACCACTCAAACCTGCTCCCTGCCTTCTCCCGAAGCTCCACAAGGGTGCCTGGGCGTGTGTATTCCCGTCATTATCCGGTTGATTCCGCTGAAACTTGCCTGAAACTGACAGGGGTATCTTATGAATCGACGTCATTTCCTGGCTGGCATCGCAACGGGCGGCAGCGCTCTCGCCCTCGCAACCATCCCGAGCAACGCAACAGCCGCCTCCGAACCCGAAAAAGCACAAGCCCGCATGCCCATTAAACTGGGCATCGCCACCTACTCATACTGGCACTTCAAAACGGAAAAGGTGCCCATCGAGACGGTCATCGACAAAGCTGCCTGCATCGGCGTCGAGGGAGTGGATATCCTGCATCGGCAGATGGACATCGGGGAAAAAGAACCGCTCACGCCGGCACATCGAAGCTACTTGCGGCAATTGAAACGGCACGCCTTTCGAAGCGGCATTGACCTGGTCTGCCTTTCCATCCACCAGAACTTCGTGCAGCCCGATCCCGCCGATAGACAAATGCACGTGGATCACACTCTCAAATGCATCGAGATGGCCTCTGAAATGGGAATCCCGTGCATCCGCTTGAACTCGGGAAGGTGGAACACCATTAGGGATTTCGACGCATTAATGAAAGCCAAAGGCATCGAACCCGTATCCCCGGGGCATACCGAAGACGAGGGATTTGCCTGGTGCATCGAGTCCATCGAAAAGTGCCTCCCGAAAGCGGAGCAATGCGGCGTTATGCTTGCGCTCGAAAACCATTGGGGACTAAGCCGGACACCCGAAGGCCAGTTGCGCATCCTCAAGGCCATCCCTTCCCCATGGCTGGGGGCATTGATGGATACCGGGAACTTCCTCGAGCAGCCTTACGATAAACTCTCGCAGATCGCCCCCAAAACTGTGTACGTCCAGGCCAAAACCTACTCCGGCGGCGGCGAGTGGTACACGCTGAACCTCGATTACAAACGAATCGCCCGCATCCTCCGCGAGGCTGGTTATACCGGTTATGTCTCCCTGGAGTTCGAGGGCAAGGCGGACCCCGACAAAGCCGTGCCCGAAAGTATTCGCATGCTCAGAAAGGCATTCGCATGACGCATCCGCAACCCTCCCTCAATAAAAGGCAAATGAAACGCCGCACATTCCTGAAACATCTCGGCCTGGCGACCGCTCTGCCAACCCTCAGCCCCTCGCTGCGCGCCCTCGCCGCCGATGCGAACCCCAAAAGCACGCTCCATCTGTTAAGCTGCAATATCCGCGTGGCGCTGCCGGAGGATGAGACCGCCGGCAACGGCTGGAGCGCCCGGCGCGATGTCTGCATTGATGTGATCCGCTCTCACAAACCGGATGTCATCTGCCTCCAGGAGGTGCTCGAGGTCCAGATGCGCGACCTGGAACGCGCATTCCCGGATTTCGGCAGTTTCGGTTTCGCCGGACCGGAAATGGATGCACGAAAGGAAGGCTACCAGGGCATCGCCAAGAACCCTATCTTCTATTCACGCAATCGCTACGATTTCGTTTCCGCCGGGACGATGTGGCTCTCGGAAACGCCGCACCTGCCCGGAAGCTCCTCCTGGGATTCCGCCCGGCCGCGCCACGCAAACTGGGTCCGGCTGCGCGACAGAACCTCCGGAGTGGAATTTCGCGTTATCAGCGCGCACCTGGACCACGTCAGCCAGAAAGCCAAAGAGGAGCAAATCAAACTCGTCCTGGCTGAAGCAGACACCTACCAGCCGGACTTCCCCCAGGTGCTGGCCGGCGACTTCAACTCCGGTGCGAGCAGTCCCGTCATAAAATCCGTCTTGGACGCCGGTTGGACCAATACGCAAACCGCCGCGCCCGGTCCCGTGGACAATGGATTGACGGTTCACAGCTTTCTTGGCCCGAAGTATGTGCCAAAGTCTGAGGCGGGCCGGAAAAAAGGCCCCATCGATTTCATCCTTACGCGCGGCCCGGTAAATGCCTCGAAGTGGAAAATCATCCGCGACGAACGTAATGGACGATATCCCAGCGACCACTACTTCCTCGCAGCAACCCTGGTGCTTGGTTGATGTGCGCAAGGGCAAAAAGCCTTCCTGGCAACGGAAGGCTTTTCGGCTGGAACTGCGGCGGGGGTTCGTCATAGTGCAGATCATGCATCCGGCCACTCACCGATTTGTGTCAGGCGCTGCGATTCGTTCGCTGCGATGTCACCTGGTTCAGAGCAGTTTACTGGGCCTCGTCCTGCTGGGGTTTCTGCCCCTGGCATGGAGTGCGGCCCAACCGCTTCGGCTCCATCCACAGAATCCGCACTACTTCGAGTTCCGGGGCAGGCCAACCGTGATCATCACCTCGGGCGAACATTACGGAGCCTTGTTGAACCTCGATTTCAATTACACCCGTTACTTCCAGGCCCTTGAACGTGATGGCATGAACAGCACACGCACTTTTGCAGGCGCTTATTGCGAGCCGCCCGAGGCTTTCAAGATCACACAAAACACCCTGGCCCCGAAGGCCAACCGCTTCATCTCTCCCTGGGCTCGCAGCGATCAACCGGGCTATTCCAATGGCGGCAACAAATTCGATCTCGCCCGTTGGGACGATGCCTACTTCCATCGGCTCAGGGATTTCATGACCGAAGCTTCAAAACGCGGGATCATTGTGGAACTGAACCTGTTTTGCCCGTTTTACCAGGAGAGCATGTGGAAACTTAGCCCGATGAATACCGCCAATAACGTGAATACCGTCGGCGCGCTGGCCAGGACAAATGTTTACACCCTCGACAAGCATGGTGGCCTGCTGCCTTTCCAGGAGGCCATGACGAGAAAAATCGTCCGCGAGCTAAAGGGCTTCGACAATCTCTACTACGAAATCTGCAACGAGCCTTACTTCGGCGGGGTGACACGGGAATGGCAGCATCACATTGTGGATGTGATCGTGGGGACCGAGCACGAGCTCGGAGTCAAACACCTGATTTCGCAAAACATAGCCAACAAAAAAGCCAGGGTCGAAGATCCCCACCCGGCGATTTCCATTTTTAACTTCCACTACGCGTCGCCACCGGACGCGGTGGCCATGAATTATGGTTTGAACAAAGTCATCGGCGACAACGAAACCGGTTTTCGCGGCACGAATGATGCCCCCTACCGAATGGAAGCCTGGGATTTCATTGTGGCCGGCGGTGCCTTGTTCAACCACCTGGACTACTCCTTTGTCGCGGGACACGAAGACGGAACCTTCGCTTACCCGGCGTCGCAACCGGGAGGCGGCAACCCGGACTTTCGCAAACAACTGCGGTTTCTGCGGAATGTCATCGCCAATTACGACTTCCTGCGCATGCAACCGGAGCCGGCCATGGTGAAGGGCGCGTTTCCAGCCGGCGTCACCATGCGCGCTCTCCACGGGCGCGACAAAGGCTGCCTCGCCTACCTGCGCACCGGGCTGGGAGCCACCAGGAACAACCCGCGCCAAACAGCTTTTTCGGCAGATGAACTCCGTTTCAGCTTTGACCTCCCGAAAGGAACGTTTAAGGCACAATGGCTGAATCCCGGAACAGGCTCGATACTTAAGACAGAAACCATCGATCACACTGGCGGATTTCGTGAGTTTTCTGCGCCGGCCTTTCAGGACGATATCGCACTGGCCCTCAAGCCGTATCGCACATAAGCGACGTTATCCCTGGAGCCATTCCCCCGGTGACGCCCTGCCCTGCAGGGCCCGGCAGCACTCTCAACAAGGCATCTTCGCCTCTACCGACTGACCTGTTCGGGCCTAAAAAGACCAGAACTTCGGGATGAAATAGATCGCCAGTAGCCAGAAGATAAGGTTCAAGGGCACACCGATTTTAGTAAAATCGCCAAACCGGTAACCCCCGGCGCCATAGACCATCGTGTTGGTCTGGTAGCCAACCGGGGTTGCAAAGCTGGTCGAGGCCGCAAAAGTCACCGCCATCAAAAACGGTTTAGGATCCACACCCAGCGTGAACGCAGTCGAGATCGCTATGGGAGCCAGCAGCACCGCTGCGGCGTTGTTGCTCATAAACTCCGTCAAGACAGCCGTCAATAAGTAAAGCACTGCCAGCACAACCACAGGTCCAAACTGGCCAACGTGGCCCAGGGTGTTTTGTGCCAGAAAGCCAGCAGCCCCGGACCGTTCCAGGGCCAATCCCAACGGCAAGACGCCCGCCAGAAGAAAAATGACCTGCCAATCAATCGCCTGGAACGCTTGCTCGGTGGTAAGACAACGACTCAGGATCATTGCAACCGCACCAGCCACAGCGCTCACAAGAATAGGCATCACGTTCAAAGCTGCCAAACCCACAACCAGTCCAACAATAACGAGCGCCCTTAACGCCCTGCCAGTGCGCAAAGATGGAGCATCAACTTCCGAAAGAACGATTAAATCATCGTTGGCGCGAAGCCGGGGAATGCTGTTTTTTCGTAACAGCAGCAGCAACGCATCGCCAAAGCGGAGGCGGATGACGGACAGTTGTTGCCGCAACACCTGGCCTTGCCGCTGCAGCGCCAGCACAATCGCATCATAACGCCAGCGAAAAAATGATTCCCCAAGCGTGCGCCCCGCCAGGCGTGATCGTGGCGCAACCAGCGCCTCCACCAGCGTGACATCCTCGCTGCTCAAGGTTTCGTCCTTAAGTTTGAACTCGGGTGCAATCTGCAGGCCCTCGCGGCCGCGAATCTCTATAAGGCCCTGGATTTTTCCTCGCACCAGGAGCACATCCCCTTCCTGCAACTGAGCGTCATGAGGCGACCAGATCTTTTTCTCCTGCCGCAGAATTTCAAGAACGATAATGTCGTGTTTTTCACCCAGTCGGGTTTCGGTCACAGTCTTGCCAATGAGGGGAGAACCCGCAACCACGCAGACCTCTGTGACGTATTCGCGCAAATCGTAGGTCTCGGTGAGGTTGTCTCCGCGGCGAACCGGCAGCAGCCAGCGACCTGCGACCAGAAGGTAAAGCATCCCGGCCGCCATCAGAATAAGCCCGAGCCTGCTGAATTCGAACATGGTAAATGCCCCGAGGCCGGCTTTGGCGGAGATGGAACTCACCAGCAGATTCGTCGAGGTGCCAATGAGCGTGCACACCCCGCCAAATTGGGAGGCAAACGACAAGGGAATGAGCAACCGCGATGGTGACAACTTCCGGCGCACGCAAACGGTTAACACCAGCGGCAAAAACACAGCAACGGCAGCGGTGTTGTTAACAAATGCCGAAACCACCCCCACCACAACCATCATCACCACCAGCAGAAGGGTCTGGTTTCGACCAAGCCGGACCAGCGCCCGACCCAAGCCCCCCAACGCCCCGGTCTTTTCCAGTCCGAAGCTGAGAACAAACATCGCTGCCACGGTAACGACGGCGCTGTTGCTGAATCCGGACAACGCCTCAGACGTGCTGATCCATTTCTCCGCGGCAATCCATCCCATCGCTGGCCCCACAGCAGATATCAGGAGCATTGCCCCAAGGACCAAAAGTGAAACCAACTCCACCGGAAGCCGCTGGCGGATGAAAAGCACAAACGTCAGTGCCACCAGAAAAAGTACGAGAACCATTTCCATACTAGCTACGCCTTGAAAATGTTTGCGTCAGCCGGCTTCGTTAGGCGCCTGGCGCCTGACGACACATCCGTCTCTCCGGTCATACCCAGCCCCTTCATCGCTGGGAGGCACAGCGTTACGCATTCCTGCACGCGGACGTCCAGCCTCACCAATGAAGGTTGCGGGAGCGGAGATACTGAAGCAAACGCTCCGCTTCATCGGTCTGGATGATGTTCGCGCCTCTGCTGATAACCCACCCCCAGTTGGCATCGGGATCGTGAACCGCCTTTTCATCACAACGTCCGCCGGCTTGTGTGTCCCAAAGGGTGTTGATCCAGACGCGCGATCCGTTTTTCTTAATCAAGGCAGTGGTCTCGGGAGCCGCCATGGGATCATCCTCCGCCGCAAACACGAGCTCGAAGGCGCATGGCCGAAGGAGCCGGGAGTAGGGTTCAAGTTCCGCCCAGCCATGCTTGTCGCGGCTTTGCCAGTCCTTCTTATGCGTAATGATGGGCATGAACAGGACAGGCGGTTTGATCTGGCCATAATCCGCGGCGCAACGCTCCGCGCTGTAGCCCGCCTTGAACACAACCTGGCGCATGGTATCGGTGCGCCTGAGCACTTCACAGCATTCCGGAATCAGGCTGCCAACCTTGTCCAGGTTGATAAGGCACTTGCCTTTGACGAGAAGCAACGCCTCCTCCAGAGTGGGAACCTTGTAGCTCGTGAGGGTCGCACCCTTCGCGCCAATGCCCGTTTTCAGCCGGAGATTCCGAATCTCCGCAAAGGCAAGATTCGTGATGGCTCCTTTGCCGTCCGTGGTGCGCTCCACCCTCGAGTCGTGCATCAGAATCAGGTGACCGTCCTTGGTCTTGCGCACGTCCACTTCGATCATATCAACGCCGATTTCGATGCTGTGCGCGAAAGCGGCAAGCGAGTTTTCAGGATATTTTTCCCATGCGCCGGTGGAACGCCCGCTCAGGCCGCGATGGGCCACAACAAGCACTTGCTGGCTGTCAGGAATAAGAATTTCTTTGGAGATCCGATCAATAGTAGATGGCGCGGCCATCGCCGATCCACACAATGCGAGGACAATGGCTGTGCGGCAAAGCAGCCCGAAGAAAACGCGACGCGTGGTTTGTTCAAGAGTATGTTTTTGAGGAGTGTTCATTTTATTCTTTGGTTTTAACTTTCCACAGCAACGCGGCAAGAAACGCTGAAACGAAGGATGCGCCGATCCAAAAGGTAATTGCTGTGCTGAAATCGTAGTGCTTGATGTTCGTGACGATGCTCTGCCCATTCTCATTGATCGTTGTAACTGTTTCGATCGAGATGCCTTTCTGGATGAGCCGCCCGCTGATCCACTCCTGCACCCCGCTGCCGAGATAGCTCAGGATGCCGATGAACCCGAGAGCGGCGCCCGCAGAGCGTTTGCCAAGAATATCCATGGCAAAAAGCCCCCCCAGCACCGCAAGAAGTCCGCTCAGCGTGAATCCGAAAAGAATGAATGCGGCGGACAGAATAATGGGATGCCCCGGCGGGGTGTAAAAAATCAGGATCAGAGAAATGATTTCAACAATTCCGAACATGAGGGTTACAGGCGGTCGGCGCGCATTGAACAACTTGTCCGACACAAAACCATACACGATGCAACCCGCCAGCCCGGCGCTGGTATTCAACCCAAGCATTAACCCGGCTTCCACCATCGAGTACTGCCTGTGTTCCTGGAGGTAAAGCATACCCCAGCTATTAATGGCATAACGGCTCACATACATGCACGCGCTCGCCAGTCCCAGGATCCACATCGCCGGCATCCTCAGTGCCCGCCATTGATTTCTCGATGATTCCGCCGGCGAGAGAGGCTCTGCGGCCCGGGAGGGATGATCGTTCCGCCAGTCCGCCACCGGCGGCAGACCAATGGTTTCGGGCCTGTCCCGGAGAAAAACCAGAATCCCAAAAGCGACAAGGATGCAGAAAATCCCAGGCCCGGCGAACCCCGACTGCCATCCCAGGCTGGCCACTAAAAACGCGGTAAAAACAAAGGTAAGCCCCTCACCCAGAGAATGGGAACTGCTGAAGATGCCGTAATAACGTCCGCGCTCGCGGGGACTGAACCAGTTCGCCAGCGCCACCGCGCTGCATGGAGAACCGGCGCCCTGAAACCAGCCGTTGAGCGTCCACAACGCAAGCCAGGACCACTTGGAGACAAATCCGGACATGGCCAGGTTGACCAGCGCAGACATGAGCACTCCGGCAGCGAAAAAGCGTCGAACGTTCGCGTGATCAGCCAGGAAGCCATTCACAAGTTTTCCAAGGGCGTAGCCGATGGAGAAACCGGTCCCGATAATCCCAAGCCACTCCGCGCCAAAGATCCCCTGATCAAGCAGCGGCTTCTTCACCACCGAGAGCGGCAGCCGGCAAGTATAGGCAAACCCGTAGCCGCAGGTAATGGCTATAAGAACCGACAGGCGGTTGCGCCGATACAGGCCGTCAATCCGACCGGGATCGCTGATCCGGGGAGCATCGGGAGCGGTGGCAAACCACCGCAGAGGACTCCGGCGGCGGGCAGAGGTTTCAGGAGCGTTTTTTATCGTGGCGGTTGGTGCCATGTATCCGCGGGTTATATTGCACAGAGCGTCATCGCAGGCGCAATCGCGTTTCGCTAAAAACGCACATTTTTGGATTAACAGGCCAGCCGTGTAAGTGCACACTCCCCGGGATGTCGCTGAAGGCATCAGCGAAACCCGGCGGTAAATGCCGCCGGCGGACCCGGGCTACCAAACATCCAACATGAAATTATTCGTTCTCGGCCTGACCGCTGCTCTGGCGGTCGTTGCATCCACAGCAACGGAAGCGGCGCAGCCGCGTTGGCGCGCAGGGGTGTGGGCGGAGCAAGTCCCCGCACAACGCCCGGCTGCGGATCCCACAGCTCTTTCACAGGCTCTTGCCGCGGCCGGGCTTGAAACCATCAGCTTGAGCACGGCCGATCTTACGAACGCCGCAGTTCTCGATGCGCAAAAGCTCCACGTGCTGGTTCTGCCAAATGCCGCGTTCTACCCGGCAGCCGGGCTTGACACACTGGATCGTTACCTCCGGACCCGGGGCACGCTGATGGCATTCGGCCCGGAGCGGTTTGTGAGCCCGCTGTTCCAGGTGGGCGGCCGCTGGCTTCCTCCTGGTTCCGGCGCCACGGTCGTCCTGCAGCCCGGGCGTATTGCGTGGGACTTGCGCACTCACGGAGCCGAAGGACCGCTGCGCGTCTCCGGCGACGGCACGCAGGACAGGCCTTACCTGTTCGACGCGGACGCGGTAAAGACCTCGATGTACGCGTCCATGCGCCCCAGCCAACTGCCTCCAGACGGCGCGATCATCTGCTTCCAGGCGCGCGGATCCAAATCCACAAAGGCGCTTTGCCTCGAACTGCAGGAAAACGACGGGTCTCGATGGAAACAAATCGTGAACATCTCAGAAAGCTGGCGCGAATACCGGGTGCACACGGCCGGCTTTCTTTCTTACGCCACACCCGCTCGCACAAATGATTACTTTCGCGGCGACAAGACCAGGACGTTTTTCATCGGTCTGCTGGGCAGGTTCGCCGCAAGGGAACCGCAGCATTTTGAAGTGCGCAACCTGAAGTTTCTTAAGGCTGATGTGCCCGCCAGAACGGTTTACGAGTCGCGCACTCTTCTGCCCGGACATGCGCAGGTGGCGGCGGCGTTCGGCAAGGATGTGCCCGCACTGCCGTCAAAGCAGTGGCCGGCTTGCCTGGATGAAGGCGAATTTTTCGAAGGCACTATTATGCCGTCAAGAGGTCACCCGCTAACCTCTGCCATGAACACCGAAGCGTTTTCGAATCCGGTTGAAGGCAGGTTGCTCGCCGGACTGTCAGGCCCCCGCCCGGGTGCCTCCGCTCAACCCGTCCTATTATTTCCCGAGGCTGCATCCGGTCCTCGCATCATCCCGCTACTGGAAGCGCGGAGTTCCCGAAGCGGGCTTCCCGGACTCGCCGGCGCGCTGGTGTCCTTCCGGACGGGACCTTACGCCGGCGGCAGGTGGGCGATCTTTGCCCTGGACCGTCTCGAGATCTCGGGCGGTTCCGCCGACCTCGTCGGCCGCGTTGCCACATTCATGGCAATGCCCGCGCGCATCGATGCCAGCGCACCCGTTTTCTCACTCGAAGACTCCAGCGCCAAAGTTACTTTTTCGCAGGCAATCCGGAACGATGGGCGCACACCGCTCAACTTCGTGATCAATGGAACCGTCACAAATAGGAAGGAATCCTCGATCCGTAAAACGGAACATATCAACCTGCCGGCATTCCAATCCCGCACAGCCGTATGGCACACGGCTTCGCTGAGCGATTTTGATTGGCGCGAATTCTCCGCCCAAATGTCTGTGGCGGAAGCAGGGGGCTTTCAGGACGCGTTGACCTGGAATGTGAACGCCCGCGACGCTCTTCGAAGAATTTGTGAGTTCCTCGCGGACAAGGGAAAGGTCAATGGCGCCAAGTTCAGCGGCACACATTACTTCATTGATCATCGCGGCGCGAGAACCCTGCTGGCCGGTTACGAAATTTTCGGCGATGAACGGTATCGCAACGCGGCAATCGCATGGGCCATGGCCATGGTTGCGGAACAGCGGACGGATGGCGGTTACCGCATGGGCTATGGCGTGGGCACGCGTGGCGAGTCCTGCTTTGTGGCTGATGGCGGCGAAATCGGCCTCGGGGTGGCGCGCGCGGCATGCTATGCCGCCGGAGCGCAGCGGCAACAACTGCTCGATAGCCTGAAGGCTTACATGGGCTACCGTGACAGTTTCCGCTGCGAAGG
>CAYNZC010000012.1:35584-55060 GCA_964401575.1 uncultured Verrucomicrobiota bacterium | reverse complement strand
AAATCTTTCGCATATCATTCACACACAAACGCATCCGCAAGGGTGCGTTTTTTGTTTTGGCGCGGTCGAGTTGACACAGGGATTTCATGGGGAAGATTCATAATGAGGTTTAGTTAGTTGTGGTTGGGAGGGGGCGATTTGGAGACGGATTGCCCCCTTCTTTTCAGAGAGATGGGGCAGGGCGCGGCAGGCAGGGGGCAAGAATAACTGGCCGGGCTATGGCCCGAGAGACTCGAACTGCAATTCGTAGAGCTTGCTGTAAAGACCCCGGCTTTCCAGGAGTTGGGCATGGGTGCCTTTTTCCCGGATACGTCCTCTTTCCATGACCACGATCAAGTCTGCTTTTTGGATGGTAGAGAGGCGATGGGCGATACAAATGGAGGTTTTGCCTTCCATGAGTTCGTCCAGGGCCTGCTGAACCGCACGCTCGGACTCGGTGTCCAAAGCGTTGGTGGCTTCATCGAGCACGAGAATGGGCGCATTCTTAAGAATGGCGCGGGCGATGGCAATTCGCTGGCGTTGTCCCCCGGATAAAGTGACCCCTTTTTCGCCGACGATGGTGTCAAATCCCTGGGGCTTATCCTGGATGAACTCGAGAGCGTGCGCGAGGCGTGCGGCCTCGACAATTTCTTCCCTTGTTGCTCCCGGGCGGCCGAGTTCGATGTTTCGATAGAGAGATTGATTGAAGAGAATTGTTTCCTGGGTGACGATTGCGATCTGGTCGCGCAGATCTTTTGTGGAAACGTTGCGAATATCTGTTTTGGCGATTCGAATTGAGCCGGACTGAGGATCGTAGAAGCGCAAGAGGAGGTTGACGATGGTGGACTTTCCCGAGCCGCTTGGGCCGACAAGAGCGAGGATTTGTCCTGGTTGAATGGCAAGGCTGAAGTCGTGGAGGACGGATTTGTCGCCGTAAGAGAAGTGGATGGATTCGAACTCGATGGTGGCGCCTTTGGCGTTGAGCGGCTGCGGGCGAGCAGGCTCCTCGATGTTGTTGCGCGTTGCGAGCAATTGAAAGATGCGCTCACTGGCCGCGCGGGCCTGGTTGAGGCTGATGTGGAGTTTTGTGAGGTTTTTGAGAGGCCTGTATATGGCGAAAAGAGAGATCACCAGGACGAGGAAATCCCTGGAGCTGGGGCGCTGACCGGCGCTGGAGGCGAGGTAAACCAGCACCAGGGCGACGCCCATGGCGCCGACCGTCTCGAGGAGGGGCCCGGGGATTTCATGTGCGCGAACGATGCGCATGAAGTTCCCGATGAATTTTTTTGTTGTCTCGCGAAACTGCTGAACAACGATGTTCTCGAGGTTATATGCCTTGACGACCCTGTTGCCGGTGAGGGCTTCCGACATGACGGCGGAGAGTTCGGCCGCGTTTGTCTGCATTGCGCGGCTGGCCGCGCGGGTTTTTCGGGTATAGATGGCGATGGGCAGCATGCAGACGGGCATGACGATGATGGAGATGATGGTGAGGCGTGGCTGCTGCCAAAGGACGTATGCCAGCAGTGTGATGACCGTGGCGGGGTCGCGGATCATGACAGCGACAGAATTGCTGATGACGTGCTGAAGGGCCATGGTATCGCTGGTGACACGGGACATTAGTTGGCCGGTGGAGGTGCCGCTGAAGAAAGCGGCTGAGAGCCTGGTGATATGCTCAAACAACCTCGTGCGCAGGTCGGCGATTGTGCGCACCGCCGCCCACTGGAGGAAGTAAACGTTCAGGTAAGCGAACAGGCCTCTGAAAGCCACAACGATGGGTATCGCGGCTACCAGGCCTGCGAGCGCCCACGGTTGAGCGGCGACTCCCTTTGCGAGACCGTCCTGGACTGAAGCCCCCCAATGCCGGATGAATTCAGGCGCGTGGCGGAGCTCTTCGGTGATCGGTTTTCCGCCCGCGTCGGGGAAAATCAATCCATACACGAAACCGATGGTGGCGATCATGAGCGGCTCGATAAGGCCGCCGATCAATCCGGCCAGGATCCCGAGGACAAGCCGAAATCTGTAGGGTCGGGCAAGTCGCCAGATTCTCAGCAAAAACTCAATCATTTGCTGTTGCGAATTATGTTCTGAAGGTGGGGGAAAGCGAGACATTTCAGCCGCGAGACACGGACGTCTTTGACGATGCTGGAGAGTGCGGGCGGGGCTTCGGGCAGAGAAGATGCGCGAACCGAAGCCTGGCGACCCGCGAACCGTGAAGGCGTAAGTCAGGGTCTGATGTCCGGCTCAGGAGAGGAGACGGCCCGCAGCGACAGCGAAATTTGCGACGTCGAAAGGTTTGGTGATGAATGAGTCGGGCATGTCCGACCTGTTCCGAAAGACTTCCTCGCCCACGGTGCCGCTCATAAGGAGGAGCTTTTGACCGGGCTTGATGCGCCGGCATGCATCCATCAACTCAAGTCCGTTCATCGCGGGCATCGAGTAGTCGGTTACGATGAGATCGGGCTTTTGATCGGAGGCGCGGAAACGTTCGAGCGCGTATGCGCCGTCGCGAAACTGCTCGATGCGGCAGCCGAGGGGCTTGAGGATGGTTTGCACCAGTTCCAGGACCATCACCTCGTCATCCACAACGTAGATGAGAGGGACCCGATGCTGAGCATTGAGCGGCGGGTTGGGCGCTGGAACTGGTGCTGGGGAGGTCACAGAGCGGCTTTCCTGATCGTCTCATCGATCACCTTGGCCCAGGTATCGTATGCCTGTTGGCTGAGATGAAGATAATCGGGCATGATCTCCTTCGAGATAGAGCCGTCTTTTTCAATGAGCTGCGAGCCGATGTCGAGATAGATTACATTTTTGCCATCGGCCTGCCTCTGGAGAGCCTGGTTGACTTGGAGGATTTTGCCTCGTTGTGCACTGAAGGTCTGGCCGCGCGGGAAGATGCCGAAAAGAAGGATTTTTGTTTCCGGCAGTCTGTGGCGGATCTGTTTGACGATGGTGGCGACCCCCTCGAGGATGTCTGACTCGGTATTATCCTCCTTGTTGGAGTTGTTGGTGCCGATCATGAGGACCACAAATTTGGGTTTGATTCCATCCAGTTGGCCTTGTTCGAACCTCCAGAGCACGTGCTGAGTGCGGTCGCCGCCGACGCCGAAATTGATGCACCTCCGCGGTCCGAAGTGCTCGTCCCAAACCGACTTGCCGCTTCGTTCCCAGCCCTGGGTGATGGAGTCGCCGATGAAGGCGATATCGTAATTTCCGGGGGCATCCTTCGCGCGTTTGAGCACCTCCTGAGTTCGGGCGCGTCCACGTTCGTCACCGCGTTCGGCCGGGACAATGGCGGTATTGGTTCGAACCACTGCGGTGATCGGGGCGGCAGGGGCCGCGACAGGTTGGGAGAAGGCCGCCGGGCACAGCGCCAGGGTCAGCACTACAAGAAACGATTTTTTCATATTTGATGGGGTTTTACATGTGCGGAGCGGATTGTCAAGGCGGCGGTTGGAGCCGCGCGTGACACGGGCGGATGGCCGTGGAGGATGCGACGCCATAAACAGTTCGGTGGAGCAATGGGAAGTGAGATCCCATTACCCGACTGAGTGCAGATGGTTGACATGCCCCCTTGCGCGCGAGGCTGCCGGCATCGGCTAGCCGACGCTCATGGAGAGGAGGAACTCGATGTTGCTACCCGTTTTCTTAAGCTTATTGAGCACGAGTTCCATCGCCTCGACCGGCGGCACTCCGGTAAGGGCGCGCCTGAGGATGACCACTTTGTTGTATTCCTCCGGGTGATACAGCAGTTCCTCTTTGCGTGTGCCGGAACGTTCGATATTGATGGAAGGGAAGATGCGGCGATCCACGAGGGCGCGGTCCAGGTGCACCTCCATGTTGCCGGTGCCTTTGAATTCCTCGAAAATGACTTCATCCATTCGCGAGCCCGTATCAACAAGGGCGGTGGCGATGATGGTCAGAGAGCCGCCTTCCTCGATATTACGGGCGGCGCCGAAGAAGCGCTTGGGCTTGTGGAGGGCGTTGGAGTCCACGCCGCCGGAGAGAATCTTGCCGGAGTGCGGTTGAACGGTGTTGTATGCGCGGGCGAGGCGGGTGATGGAGTCAAGGAGGATGACGACATCCCGTTTGTGCTCGATCATACGCTTGGCCTTCTCGATAACCATTTCGGCCACCTGGACGTGCCGTTCGGGTGGTTCATCGAAGGTGGAACTGATGACCTCGGCGCCGCGACAGGTGCGTTCCATGTCTGTGACTTCCTCCGGGCGCTCGTCGATCAACAGAATGAACAAATACGCCTCGGGATTGTTTTTCAGAATGGCGTTCGCAAGTTTCTGCATGAGGACGGTCTTTCCCGTTCTGGGCGGCGCGACGATGAGACCGCGCGTGCCTTTTCCGATGGGGCATACGAGGTCCAGAACGCGGGTGGACAGTTCGTCGCTTGCGGTTTCGAGGATGAAACGCTTGTTAGGGAAGAGCGGCGTGAGGTTGTCAAAGTGGGTTTTGTCTTTGGCTTTTTCGGGATCTTCCTGGTCCACGGCTTCCACCTTGAGCAGGGCGAAGAATCGCTCCTTTTCCTTGGGCGGCCGTATCTGGCCTGCGACAAGGTTGCCGGTCTGGAGATCGAACCTGCGGATCTGCGAAGGCGAGACGTAAATGTCCTCGGGGCAGGGGAGGTAATTGAAACTTTGCGAGCGCAGGAATCCGAAGCCCTCGGGCAAAACTTCGAGAACGCCTTCTGAAAAGAGCACCCCGGCGCGCTCCGCGTTCTTCTGGAGAATCTGGAATATGACCTCGTGCTTGCGCATGGTGCCGAAGTTTTCCACGCCCAGATCACGGGCCATGTGGTTCAGGTCCGGCATGGACATGGCCTGGAGCTTGGCGATGTTCAGAGAGGTCGGAGCGATGCGATCCCTGCCCGAGCCGGCGTTGTCACGCGGTGAATCCTTCTGGCGGTCGATGTCTTTCTGCCGGGATTCGTGCCGCGACATCTTTTCTTCGAACCGTTCATTTTGCTGACGTGTGGAACGATCCTGGGCAGCAGGCGGCTGGGAGCGATCGGACGGCTTGTCCTGGCGTTCTCGTGGGGCTGCTTCCTGTGGGTTGGCGGATGCCTCGGGGGCGGGCTTTTTGTCCGGCACCGGGGCTGGTGTGGAAGCCGGCGTCCCGGCGGGGGTCTCCGCGGCGGTTGCGGTTGCGGGGGCGGTCTCCAACGCCGTTTCGGGCGGAGCCTCCTTAGAAGCTGTTTTTCTGGCTGTCTTGGCCTTTTTAGGTCTTGGCATAGGTAAATATAAATAAAAATTTTCCGCGGGTGATCAGGCGGCAAAGCTCTTGATCAGGCTGCCATCAGCCTGCTCCGAGTTGGACTATTCAAGCGGCGAATAAAATCGATTGGAATTTTCCAACGGGAGCGTTTGAACGTTACCCCTTACCTAGTCAATACGGCAAGGGAAATCTCGCAGTAAGTTCGCGCACACGTTGCCTCACTTTTGCGAGAGTGTCAACGTTTTTCATATCCAGAAGCACTTCGCTGATCATATCCGCGATGGCGGCCATTTCGGGCTCGCGCATGCCGCGCGTGGTGACGGCGGGGGTGCCGAGGCGTATGCCGCTGGCCTGGAACGGTGAGCGTGTCTCGAACGGAATGGTGTTTTTGTTTACGGTGATGCCGGCCTGGTCGAGAGCGATCTGGCAATCCTTGCCGGTCACGCCGCGGGCGCCGACATCCACGAGCATCATGTGGTTGTCTGTGCCGCCGCTGACCAGGCGGAAGTTATTGCGCCGCATGCCTTCGGCGAGAGCCCGGGCGTTGCGGACGATTTGTTCCTGGTATTGTTTGAAATCGGGGCTCAGGGCTTCTTTCAGGCAGACAGCCTTGGCCGCGATGACATGCATCAGTGGGCCGCCCTGGATGCCCGGGAACACCTGGGAATCGATTTCCTTTGCGTATTTTTCCCTGCAGAGGATCAGGCCGCCGCGCGGACCGCGGAGCGTCTTGTGGGTGGTGGTGGTGACGAAGTCCGCATGCTGGACGGGGCTGGGGTGCAACCCGGCTGCGACGAGGCCGGCGATGTGAGCGATGTCAGCGAGCAGCAAGGCGCCGCAATCGCGGGCGATGCGGCCCAGGCGCTCGAAGTCAATGATCCTGGGGTAGGCGCTGGCGCCGACGGTGATCATTTTCGGCTTTTGCTCGGCCGCAGTTTTGGCGAGTTGATCGTAGTCGATGCGTTCGCTTTCCTTGCTGACACCGTAATGGACAATCTCGAAGAATCGTCCGGAGAAATTGGCTTTATTGCCGTGGGTGAGGTGTCCGCCATGGGAAAGGTCCATGGTGAGCATCTTGTCGCCGGGTTTGAGGAAAGCGAAATAGACGCCCATGTTGGCCCCGCTGCCCGAGTGCGGCTGGACGTTTGCGTGCTCGGCGCCGAACAGTTGTTTGGCGCGGTCGATGGCGAGTTGTTCCGCCACGTCCACATGTTCACAACCGCCGTACCATCGTTTCTTCGGGTAGCCCTCTGCGTATTTGTTCGTGAGCACCGATCCCTGCGCTTCCATGACAGCCGGGCTGGTGAAGTTCTCGCTGGCGATGAGCTCGATGTTTTCCTGCTGACGCAGCCGTTCCAAAAAGATGACCTCTGAGGTTTCCGGGTCCACTGCTTCGAGGCGGCGAGCGGGGGTGTGGCTGCCAGATTCCATTTTGCGGACGCGTCGTTCATGGCGGCCGCCTTCGAACCTGGCATTGAGGAAAGCGTCAATGATTTTGACCGCTTCCTGGGGTTTGAGCTGTTTTCCGGAGAGACAGAGCACGTTTGCGTCGTTGTGGCGGCGGGCCATTGAGGCAAACTCCGCGTCGTGGACGAGCGCCGCGCGCACGCCCGGAACTTTGTTGGCGGCGATGCTCATGCCGATGCCGGTGGTGCAAACCAGGATTCCCAACTCCGCGCGGTTGTTCGCCACGGCTGTGCCGACGGCTCGTGCGAAGTCAGGGTAATCACTTGATTCGCGGGAGCAGGCTCCCATGTCGTTGACGGTCAGCGAGAGTTTTTCAAGGTGTTGTTTGATGGCGTCTTTTAGATCTACTCCGCCGTGGTCGGCGCCTAATGCAATCATAGTTGATGATGGTTGGTGTGGGGAAATGGGGGGACGGCCCTGTTGGATGAACTGCTTTACAAGCGCAAGTCCCTGCTCGATTTGGTCCCTGCACTTCACATAAACCCCGTAAGAGCCTCCTATGGGATCGCTTATGTCTTTTTCGAAATAGTCGAGGGTGTTATCGAATTCCCGCAGCAGAAAAGTCTTCTCGGCCGCCTGCGGGTAAAGGAGCAGGACGGTGTCGATGTGGCTGTGGGTCATGCCGAAGATGTAGTCCGCCTCTTCCACCAGTTCGGGAGAGAGCATTTGACTGCGCTGGCGGGAAATATCGATGCCGAGCTCTTTTGTGGCGTTGATGGCGTGTTGACTTGGCGGCTGGCCTTGCATTGCGCCAAGCCCTGCGGAAATCACCCGGTAACCGCCAGCGTCGGCCACCATGTGGCGAAAGATGCCCTCCGCCATGGGGCTGCGGCAAACGTTTCCGGTGCAAACAAAGAGGACCGTCTTCATCGCGCTCAATTTGACTCTGAGAAATTGGGTATAGGACGGCGTCGCGTCAACGCCGAAATCAGTGTTTTGACTGGCGGACGACTGCGAGCCCCTTTAACACGTCCAGTGCCCGGGCTAGAACCGGGTCATTTACAACCGGCGCCTGCGGGGGGCGCTCCACCGCGAGGCCGCCTTCTCCGCGCGAGCGCAAATTGTGTTCACGGACAAGGTCAGCCTCGTTAAAACGGTTGCGTCTGGACGTTCGGTTTGTTGCCGAAACGCTGTTTGTCCCCTCCGAGTCTGTGGGCGGGTTGGTTGTCGAGAGGTCCGCAAAAGCATTCGCATAATATGCACGTTCTTCCTCCAGGGAAACCTGGATATCAATATCCGGATTGACGGGTCCTGACAGTTTGGCACCGCTACCAAGCTCGACTGCCTGAGTGGCGACCCTGAGGACCTGCCCGTTGCTCAATCTAAAGTCTTTCGGGATGGCGGCCTGGCCTGCGGTAGGGCTTCCGAAAACCAAACCCGTTCCGGTATCGCGCAGCACCGCTGTCAGGGCCTCTGCGGCTCCGGATGTTTGATCGTTCACCAGCAAGGCTACAGGAAGTGCAAAGTCTGTCGGCTGCGCCACGGCGGAAGTCATTCCTTTGCCCCAATTCATGAGTGGTCGGGCCTTGCCGATGAAAAGGTCTGCTGTGCTGGAGGCTGCTTCGTAACCATCGCCGCCTGCAAATCGAAGGTCGATCACCGCACCCTGCAGTTTGTTGGTCTTCATCATACCCTTCAGCGATTCGGCGATTATTCCCTCCAAACCCGTTGCTACCCGGTCCACACGGAGATAAGCTATGGACGAATCGAACACATCTACGCGGGGCAGGAGGTTTGTGCTTGAGGGCGCCTGGCTTTCGGACCGCACAATATATGCCTTCCTGTCGAGCGCGGAGAGGAGACCATTTAGAGCCGTTTCGTTCAGCTCGGCCTCGGTGAGGCCGGCCGGGACGTTCGATTTCAGAATACCAAGCACCTCATCTACGCTCGCCGGTTGGGCGAGCTCCGCCGCGGGGCAGGGCGCCCGAAGCAGGAGGGCAATCAGTGACACGGAAAAGAACAACCTTGTTCGCATGGTGTTCTAGGTTGCGTGATTCGACCGGCAAAGTAAAGAGGGGGGCGTTGTGGCGGGATGCGGCGCGGCAAACCTATTCAACACGTTCCCCCGTGGTTACGCCTCATGAATGCGTTTCCAAATCGTGCGGAACGTCGGGGAGAACTCCCCTGGCCGCTCGGCCATCCAGGCGGCGACCTGCTGCGAAGTGAACCACTCGCCCCGCTCGATTTCGAGCGGGTCTGGCTTGAACGGACCGTTGTGCCGGGCGCGATAGACGGAAACATGCTCATGGTCTGTCTCCACGCACCCCGGAAGCTTAAACAGCGGCTCCAGAGGGGCGCTGGGGGTGATCCCGAGCTCTTCCCCGATTTCGCGCATGGCCGCCTGCAGGTAGTCTTCGCCGGCATCCACGTGGCCGGAAGAGGAGGAATCCCAGACGCCGGGGTTGCGGTCTTTGTAAATAGAGCGTTTTTGGAGGTAGATTTCGCTCTGTTCGTTAAAAAACAGAATATGCACCGCGCGGTGCATGAGGCCGAGCCGGTGAACCTCTGAACGCGAGTTTGTGCCGATGACTTCGTCGCGTTCATTTACGACGTCGAAAAGTTCTTCCCCTGCCTTGCCTGCGGCGTGCAGGCATCGGGTCAGTTTAATGAATTGATCCACCGAGACCTTCTCGGCGCGTTCGGTGGTGGCGATGCAAGCCTGTTGGAATCCGGCCAGGAGGGCATCTTCGGGCCAATCGGCACGCAGCAATTTCAGCATCATTTTGCGTCGTTGCGAAAAGCCGCGTTTGACGACACGTTCGAAAACGGGCTCCTCGGAAGCGGTGAGCGCCGGGGCCGGCTTGCGCATAAGCCGCACGCAGGCGGAGTCCACGTCCGGCTCGGGGAAGAAGCATGAGGATGGGATTTTGAAAGCGCCTTCAGGCTGATACTTTGCCTGAACCAGCACCGAAAGCAGTCCATAATCGGAGCTGGCCGGGGCAGCCATGAGCCGCTGTGCCACCTCCAGTTGTAGAGTGGCAACGAGGCGCTCCGGGCCATGAACCGTCCGGGCGAGCTCGACGAGGATCGGGGAGGCCACAGAGTAGGGGAGGTTGGCGAGGAGCTTCCACCGGCTCCAGTCGCGGTTCTGGACGTACTCCAGCGCGTCAGCCCAGACAAGCGCAAGTCGTCCTTCCTTTATGGGTGTCGTGAAGTGTTCTTCGAGGCATTTGACGAGGCGTTGGTCCTTCTCGATCGCCAGCACGTGCCCTGCACGATCGAGCAGCACCTCTGTGAGCGGTCCCAGGCCGGGGCCGATCTCGAGCACTCTGTCATTGCGGGCGAGTTCGCCGAACTCTGCGATTCGCAGGAGCTGGTTCCCATCGTGCAGAAAGTTCTGCCCAAGCGATTTTGTCAGCGTGATTTCACGCCGGGCCAGCACATTCCTTATGTCGGAAAGAGTCA
Organism: uncultured Verrucomicrobiota bacterium; assembly: GCA_964401575.1. GTDB lineage: Bacteria > Verrucomicrobiota > Verrucomicrobiia > Limisphaerales > UBA8199 > CAYNZC01. The sequence continues at coordinate 44,986 of CAYNZC010000012.1, read as the reverse complement.
AAGGCGTTTCCTCAGCTCATATTTCCAAATCCTGACGTGGATGCGAGCGCCACATGCCTCGCGTGAAATCGGGCACTTCGATGCTGTCGCCATTTTTTGCGACGGATTTGCAGCTCAGCGGGACAATGCAGCTCCACGTTGCCGCGTCATACACGTCCTGGTCGAGGGGCAACCCCTGCTGCAAGGCGCGGACCAAACGCCATTCCATCAATTGGTCCATTCCTCCGTGGCCGCCTGCCTTGCGGGCGGCTTCCCCGAACGCTATCCAAAGTGGATGCTGATATTTTGACCGATAATCCGCGAGTTCCTGCCCTTCAATCCACCGGGTGCCGTTTGGCTCCAGCGCCAGCCGTGCGGGGGGATCGGTATAGGTGCCGTTTGTGCCGACAACCGTATTCAGACGCGTCGGGGGCCTGGGGCTCGTTGTATCATATTGGATGCTGATCGTGCGCCCGCGCGCGGTGCGGATGATCGTGGTGTTCATGTCTCCCATGCGGTAGTGCGCCCGCGCCTGGGAGCTATCGGCTCCGTAGCGCTTGCGGGCGTAGAGCGTGAGTCCGCGCTGCGCGCTGCTCATCGAGGTCAGATACTCGAACCGATCGCCCCGGTTGATACTCATGTAGCGGGCCATGGGCCCGAGCCCGTGTGTGGGATAGAGATTGCCGTTGAGCTTCTGCGCGATTTGGAGGCGCCAGGGGTTACCCTGGTCGCCCTGAGTAAACTTCAGATCGCGAATATCGTGGATGTAGCAAGTGTCTCCGTGGACCAACTCGCCCAAGAGGCCCTGCCGGCACATGTTCAGCAGCATCAGCTCCGTTTCGCCATAGCAACAATTCTCCAGCATCATGCAATGCTTGCGTGTGTGCTCCGCAGTTTTGACAAGGTCCCAGCACTCCTGCAGCGTGATTGCGGCGGGCACCTCGGTGGCTACGTGCTTTCCACAGCGCATGGCATGCACGCACAGTGGGGCATGCAGGTTCCACGGGGTGCAGATATAAACCAGGTCCAGGTCCGTTGTTTCGCAAAGGCGCTTCCAGTCATCCGGACCGCGTGTAAATTCCTTTGCGGGAGGAATGTTTTTTGCCGCCAAAAGTCTTTGCGCTGCGGCGACCTTTTCCGGGCGCACATCGCAAAGGGCGGCCGGTTGCACTCCTTCCAGAGTCAGCCAGCGGGCGATGGCGGCCATCCCGCGGTTGCCGGTGCCGATGAATCCGGCCCTTACCCGTTCGATGGGGGCGGCGCGGAAACCCACCATGCTGCCTTCGCGCGCGGCTCCATGCGCGAAGATGCCGCCCAGTGCGGTGAACGCGGTGACAGCGGCCGTTGAGGAGATAAAGCTGCGTCGATTCATATGCGACTTCATTGCAGACCCATTTCACACCTGAGGGCTGGCCTGTTCAACGTTTAAATTGCCGGAATTGGAGCATGCTGGCACTATGAAGAGTGCGCTCCGGACAACGTTGGCGCAGTTTCATGGAAGACGAGCGCAGACATCACAGAGTGGTGGGAATGGAGAAATCCTGCGTGTGAGCGGCCAATTGAGAGTTCCTTTAGATCACGCCCCGACTAACAGCGCTGATGCTATTGAAGCGTTGCGGCGGGGGCATCCTCTGTTGCGCGGCTTGCTCGTGACCGGGGCGGGGCTTTCGACCGGCGGAGAGCAAACCTCGTGGCGGCAGGATTCCGGCCTGGCTGAGGCTGCCTTCGTTTACTGTATCAAGGGGGGCGGTTGGTGGAAGTCGTGCGGCCGACTCAGCCTCATTCGGAAGGGCGACCTGCTGGTGCTGCCTTCGGCGTTGACGGGTTGCTATGGTCCACAAGCGTGCAGGCCGTGGACAACCTACTGGGTGCGCGCGACCGGCGAGCATCTGCCGGTCTATTTACGTGAATTATTGTTGGAGCCGACGACGCCGATTCTGCGCGTTGGCAACAGTCCCCGGATCATGCGGTTGTTTGCCGAGGTCCAAGCCGCGTTGGGGCAAGGCGCATCCTATTGGAATCTACTTCAGGCATCGACTGCAATGTCGTACCTGATTTGCTGTCTGATTCGGAGTCGGCAGGATGCCACACCCGAAAGCTGCGATACGGCCCAAAGCGTGGCGCAGGCGATCATTTACATGAGCGAGCATATTCGTGAGCCGCTCCGGGTCTCCACAATGGCGCGCATCGCCGGGTTGTCCACGCCGCATTTTGGGGAGGTATTCAAGCGGCACACAGGCTGTTCCCCCAGGGAGTACTTGCATTTATTGAGGATTCATGAGGCTTGCCATTTGCTGGCGGATTCGAACTTGAGCATCAAGGAAGTTGCCGGTCAGGCGGGCTACGGCGATCCGCTCCACTTTTCGCGTCAGTTCAAAGCCTTTGAAGGCGTCTCTCCGAGCGAGTATCGCCTGCGCCGGGCAGGTGGACAGAGATGACTTTTCAGGATGCAAGCATCCTCATCTTTCTCCATATCATTCCGCGATTGCTCCATGCCTGCCGGCTATTCCTATGAACAGCCGTTTCGTAGCCTTAACACGGTAGAAGCACGGTTTCATACGATTGCCGGTTAGGCTGTCGGCGTGATGTTTCGCTTCGTTTCGAATTGTGATTACAAACTTTACCCGTTTGGTTCTTGGGTCAGAACGGCGCCTGGCGATGCCGATCTCGACGTATCCGGCAATGGCCCTGACCGGCGCCAAAGTGATTGAGATTGTGCGGGACCCTCGCGCGCAAGTGGAGGCTCAGCAGGCGTTGAGGGAGAGGTATGCATCGCCGTTTCTGCTGTCGGCCATGGACCTGAGCGCTGAGGCTGAGGCTTTTGGCTGTAGCATCAGTTTTTCAGACTCGGAGGTGCCGACGGTTACCGGGCGACTGGTGACGAGCGCCGAGCAAGCGCAGCGACTGGTTGTGCCCGGACCGGGGGCAGGGCGCACGGGGGTGTTTCTGGAAACCGTAAGGGATTTGCGCCACATGGACCCGCATGCGTTCGTCTTTGGCGGTTGTATTGGCCCGTTCTCTTTGGCCGCGCGGCTTGTAGGAGTCAGTGAATCCATGGAACTCACCATGACCGAACCGGCCCTCATGCACACGTTGCTGGACAAGAGTTCGGAATTCCTCCTCGGGTACATTCAGGGGTTTCGGGCTGCGGGAGCCAGCGGAGTTATCATGGCGGAACCGGCTGCCGGGCTTCTTTCTCCGAGAGCAATGGCCGCTTTTTCGAGCGCATACATCCGACGAATTGCCGGGGAAGTCAACGGCGAAGGCTTCACCCTGCTGCTACATAACTGTGCCGCCAAACTGGTGCATCTGCCGGCGATTCGCGAGACCGGGCTCAATGCGTTCCACTTTGGAGCGCCGATGGATGTTGTGAGTGCGCTGGGCCAGGTGCCCCAGGATGTGGTCCTGTGTGGAAACCTTGACCCAGCCGGTTTGTTCGTGCAGTCCGCTCAAGATGCGGTCTATGCCCGGACAGCGGGTTTACTGAGGGAGACAAGTGAGCATCGCAACTTCGTTGTATCCTCCGGATGTGATCTTCCCCCGAATGCAACACTGCCGGCGTTGGACGCATTCTACGCGGCGGCAAAAGAAGCGCCTGTGGTTTTGAACCCTCGGGTGTAGGGCGGGTTTGTGCCGTCAGAAGGCAGGGCATGCCGTTTCGCCGGTGCAACATTGTGGCAGCCGCACCGGACATGTCTGTTCAAAAGACAAGCTTATCTTGTTCGCGGTCTGAGGAATGTTCCGGCAGGTTTTCAGTGGTGTTTTACCTCAAGCTGAACAGCGGAGCTATGCTGGCGCCATACGCCTGCTTTAGTTGCGCCTGGACAGTAAGCCGCTCCGAAAGCGCGGCAAACGTTTTGTTGTCAGCGCGTGCCGGTCGGCCTCCAGGGCCTGTTCACGATTGGCCTTGGCTGTATGAGGTCTGACATGCTGAATAGCGATTGCCTGTTATGAAGATCAGGTCCCTTTCCTTAATGCTCCTGGCTGTATGCAGCGCCCACGCCGATCTGAACCTTGGCCGAACGGTTATCATCGGGGATTCCATCACGCAAGCCTCGGGTTATGCATACAACAGCACCGTGTACTCTCAGAACGCCTGCCGCAGTTATCGATGGGAGCTTTTCAAGGCGCTGGTGGATGCCGGCGCCAGCTTCGAGTTCGTTGGGTCACTGGCCAACAATTACACCAGCGACAGTCATTATCCAGTCTGGCGCGGGTTGCCGTTTGATCGCGCTATGGACGGCCACTTTGGCTGGCGCGCTCGCGAAATACTGAACGGGCCGGATGCGGGACGGACCAGTGCGAACCGAGGCACAGGAAGCATCTATCAGTGGACCGACGTGGCAAGAGGAGGTTACGTAGCGGATACAGCCATTATCATGGCAGGGATTAATGACCTGAACGACTCCGGGGTTACCGGCGCTCAGGTCAGCAATTACGTGGCCGGCATTGTCAGCGTTCTGCAGGCTCAGAATCCTTTTGTGAGAGTATATCTTTGCCACGTGTTGCAGGTTGGCAGCGGGCACAGCTCGTATGTGGGGTTAAACACGGCGGTGGACGATTATAACGGGAACAAACTGCCCGGGATTGCGGCGGCAAAAACCACTGCGACCTCGCTGGTGACGGTAATTGACATGCTCGGCCCCACAAACAACGGGGCCAACTTCTGGGTGCCCCGGCCAGGGGGGTGGAACCCCAACGCTGGCGAGATGACGATTTCTGACAATGTGCATCCGAACAGCCGTGGAGAGCGGCACATTGCCAGTTGCATTGCTGCCGCGCTTGGTTTGATCAGCGAATGGACGGCCGTGGCGGTAACGAACGGGAACTTTGAGGGCGGGTTCAGCGGCGCAGGAACTGTCAATTGCGCCCCGGCAGGCTGGACGCTCTACGGCTCTCCTAATGTGAGTGCGGTGCCGAAACAGATCACCGATTATCAGGTGGTAGCGGAGAGCATTGTGGACCGGAGCGCTACCGGAACCAGCGGCAGTGCCGGCAGCAGCTATGTGCTTGCTGGCACGGCAGATACCGGTATCAGGCAGATTATAGGCGAAACCCTCACGGCCGGGAGGCGGTACCTCCTGCAAGGAAACCTTTATGCAGGTTCATCTGCGCTTACAGCGGGGGATTGGGCTGTTGAGGTATGGGCTGGTGGCACACGGGTCGGTTATGTGGACAACCAGATTAAACTCAAACCTTACTCCGCTGGCACCGGCTATCAAATCGGCTCGGCCCTGACGGAGGTTACTGCGGAATTTGACGCCTCAGATTTTCCAACAGTTCAGGGGCAACCGCTGGAAATCCATCTCATATCCCGGAACGTCTCGCGCTATGTTGGTTTTGAGGATATCCGGCTGTCGTGGAAGCCAAGTCCGGTTGCCGGGGCTTCGCGGCATCTAAAGGTCTATGTTCTGACGGGCCAGTCCAACTCACTGGGGACTGACAGTGGCACTGAGGTTGACAAACTGCCGGGGACGGATCCGGCGGATGCGCTCGTCCCCTTTTGGTGGCACAATGTGACTGGAGACATCTACGGCATTTCGGCCAGCCCCGGTCTTTCAGTGGGTGACTGTGGTGGTTTCTGGAGGAGCTTGAGGGCGCAATTCGGGAACAATGCCTACAGCAACGTTGGCAATGCATGGGGGCCGGAGATCAATTTCGCCCGGAGCCTTTGGCATGCCGGGCAGACCAACTTTGTCATTATCAAGGCTTCGCGTGGAGGCGGGGGCAATTCTTTCTGGTGCAAGACGAATGCTGACAATCACATGTATGTGCATCTCACCAACACCGTCGGGAAGGCATGCGCGCGACTGGTGGCTGACGGGCACACATTTGAAGTTGCCGGCCTGCTCTATTTACAGGGCGAGAGCGATAGTGCGGCGGAGCAGGCGATCGCGGGCCAGCGGTTCAAGTTACTTGTGGACAACCTGCGCGCCGATTTGCAGAGCGCCACAGGGATGAAAGGTTACATGCTGGGCAATCTCACCACGGCAACCACCCGTGCTCAACAGGAGGCCATTGCAGCGGCCAATCCGTCCTATCTTTTCTATGGGGACAGCATGGATCTGACCGATGAGTGGGTTTCCGACAATGTGCACATGAACAAAAAAGCCAAGCTCGTCACTGGCGCCCGATTTGCGCAGCTCGTGCTGGGCCGGATCGCGCACTTTGACGCTTCCGCCGGCTATGGTTCAGTTCATGGGCAGCAATATGGAAACGGGTCCGCCGGGGTGGCGCCCCTGGCGGGACTGACCACGGTGCTGGCGGAGTGCTCTCCGGTGTTGCAGGGGTGGTCGGAGACGCCGGGTTCGAGTGCCATGTTGGCTGCGGCCAGCGCTGCAGCCAATCAATCTGCCGCCAGTCTTCTGCCGGATTCCACAGCCGGGGTGGCTGCGTGGAACATCACGGACGGGGACGTCACCGGTGGTGCTTATTATTACACCCGCAAGTTCACCGGTACCGAGACGACCAACCTTGCCGCATCCGGTTGGGTCTATACCCTCAACCTGCGTCTGTCCGGCAGCTATGACGCGGCACCGAGTTTCTTTTTCCAATACGGTGACGATTCCGTTCGGTGGCGGGTGGCAGTCCAGCGTGATAGCGACGGTGTTTTGTCGGCTCAGTTTCACGGTCCAACCGGTCTGACTGCATCGGTGCTGCAAAGCTCCTGCGACGATGAATACCACGCCTTGGTGCTGCGCAAGCGGGGCGGGATCGGCATGAACGCCGAGTTGGTCTTTGATGAGATGACGGTTGCCGAAGTTGCGGCGATTCCGGCGAGCGCGGCGCTCGAACGTGGCGTGCACTTTGGCACCCAGGATGGCCCCGGCAAAGGAGCGGCAAACATCAGTAGGGTGGAATTTGCGGCAGCGACGCAGAAATCGACGAGCGCGCTGCTATATCTCGCGGGAGCCAACGGGACGATTAGCGGGGCGCAAAGCCAGACTGTCGCATACGGGGCTGATGGCACGTCAGTCACGGCGTTGGCCGTTCCAGATTATCTTTTTTACAGTTGGAGTGATGGCCGGACCGACAATCCGCGCGTGGATACCAACGTCGTGTTTGACCTGGTGGTCCGGGCGAATTTCATCCCGGCCAATGTTCAGTCGAATTACACTCTAATTTACCTTGCCGGGCCAAACGGCAGGATTAGCGGTGCGGCCACTCAAACGGTTGCCTACGGCATGAGCGGTGCGACCGTCACAGCGACACCCGGGGGCGGTTACGCGTTCGACGGTTGGAGCGATGGCAAGAGCGCCAACCCAAGAATTGATCTTAACGTGAGCAGCAATCTGGTGGTAACGGCTAACTTCAGCCCCATTGCGGGTGCGCTTTTCTGGGATGGTGGTGTTGTAAACATAGGCGCCAGTGGTGACGGTGTGAGCCAGGGCGGCGCGGGTACCTGGAACAGCGTGTTGCAAAACTGGGATCGCGGCAGCGGTCTTTCGCACGTGGCCTGGGCGCCGACGAACATCGCTCTTTTCGGCGGAGCCGGCGGCACTGTTGCGCTTGGCGCGGCGATCGCCGCCGCCGGCGTGGTGCTAGATGCAGACAGTGACATCGGGTTGGTCGGCGCCTATGGATTCACCGTGAACGGCTCCCTGGATTTATGGACGGCGCACGACCTGACCATTGGCAATCGCGATGGGGGGATTCTTAACCTGAGCGGAACCACCTTGTGGGGCACAGCCCGTCTGACAGTAAACAAAAGCACTGACACCTACTACAGCACCACAGCCGGTTCCTTCAACGCTCCGGGCGCACTCGCCTTTAACGGGACTCTGGCATTAAGAGGAGGCACGCCGAGCACATCTCCCGCCGGCATGCAGGGGGCAAGCGGCCGGTTTTGGCTTCACAGCCAAAACGGATCCCAGGCTCCCGGGACCGCATTCTTTCTCGACACCGGCGCTGGACCAACGAATGGACAGGACTTCATCATTGGAGATTGGAACTCCACCGGCAGCCGCAGTCTCAGGCTCTCCGGCCTGAGCGGCTATGGAACAATTCGGACCGATGCGGGCACAGCCGGCACGCGGCTATTGGTGCTGGACCAGGCTGCCGACACCACTTTTAACGGCATGATTCTCTCACATTGCAGCACAGCCGGAGTCGCGCGTGGTCTCACACTCGAGAAAACGGGCGAAGGCTCGCTAACTCTTGCGGGTATTGTTGGGCATCAAACGCTCAGCGCCGCTGCCGGTGAACTGCTGTCGATCCACGTGATTGGCGGCACTCTCGTGCTGCGGGCCACCAATACTCTTACCGGCCCCACGACAGTCACAGGTGGCAGGCTGGTGATCAACGGCATTCATCCAGCCGTTTCCGCGGTGCAAATTGACACTGGAGGAACCCTTTCCGGTAATGGGCTTATCAACGGCGGGTTGACGGTCAATGGCACGCTTGCTCCGGGAGATGGGCTGGGCAGGCTAAGGCTCACAATGCCTCCGCTCTTGAGCGGCGTTATTCTAATGGAGATCAACCGAACCAACGCAACCACCGCTGACAATCTCCAGGTTAGCGGTATGCTTACCTATGGGGGCATCCTGGTGGTGACCAACACCGGTCCGCACAGCCTGGAGGCAGGCGACAGCTTTGTGCTGTTCAGCAGCGCGGGATGGGCGGGCGGCTTCAGCGGGACAGACCTTCCGCCGCTGACCCCGGGCCTCGGTTGGGACTGGAGGCCCGCCGATGGCACGCTGACTGTGATTCAAGCCATTAACGTCCGCCCGACAAACCTCGTCTGCACGGCAAGCAACGGGCAGATGCAACTAAGCTGGCCGACAGACCGGACTGGTTGGACACTCGAATACCAAACCAACGAATTGGGGACCAACTGGCTGGTTTGGTCGGGGTCTTCGAACGCGAATCTCGTGGTCGTCACAAACTTTCAGGTTGCGCCGGCAATGTTCTTCCGGCTCAGATTTCCGTGATAGAGGCCGCCCCGGGCGTGAAACCCTGGCCGTGAAGGTTTGGGGCATTGCAGGCAGCATTACGATTGCGAAATCGCTTCACAGCACGATTGCGGTAAACAATGCAAGTTGGAACCCATCACCGGGCCGCATCGCGGTAGGATTCCATGACCGGCAGAAAATCGCGTGCGGTAAGGTTGCGGGGCCGGTGCAGGGACCGGGTTCCACCGCTGCTTAGGAAAAGGCGGAGCACCTCATAGGGGCGGTGAAGGTTCAGTCCGGTTTCCTCATGACGGATAAAAGTTTTGGCGTACCACCGCTCGAAGGGCGGGTATTCAGCGCGGGCCAGCTCCAATTCGAGTTGCTCGAGGGGATGCATCGCCTTTTCGCAAAGATTCCAGGCTTTCGAGAGGTCGTCCTGGCCCATGGCTTCGATGAGGAGCAAAGCCGCTTCGGTGTGCCGGGCAATGACGCGCAACGGGAGTTCGCAGTTTTCAAAAAAGAAGCGTTGCTG